>JBKPMQ010000111.1:0-12895 GCA_046732235.1 Actinomycetota bacterium | reverse complement strand
TCGGCGAGGCCGCCCGGCTCTGGTTCCTCACGGCGATCTGGGAGGGCAACTCGCTGCTCCGGTGCGCGCGCGCCAGGGAGGCCGCCGAGCACGCGCGCGAGCTGGGGCAGCGGATCGGATCGCCCTGGCTGGAGGCGTTCGGAACCGTGAGCAGCGTGATGTTCCTGCTGCGCGGTTCGGGACGGATCCCCGATCTGCTGCGGACCGGCGAGGAGGCGGCCGCCGGACTTTCGGCGGCGGCCCGCGCGGCTGCGCGGGCGTGCGGCGACCGGCCGGCACAGCTCGTCTGCGACTCGCTCGGGCGGATGATCGAGATCTTCGCGCGCGCCGACGTGGCCGCGGGAGCGGAGCAGGCGGCGCTGGACGAGGCACGCGCGGGCGCGGAGGAGGCGGAGCAGGCCGGCCGCTTCGCAGAGGCGGCCCGGCTCTGGTACATGACCGCGATCTGGGAGGGGAACACGCTGCTTCGGTGCGCGCGGGCCCGGGAGGCGGCGGCGCGAACGCTCGAGCTCGGGCGGCGGGAGGGCTCACCCTGGCTGGAGGCGTTCGGCGCCCTCGCCGGGGGGGTGATGTTCCTGCTGCGGGGACGAGGCCGGATTCCCGACCTCCTGCGGGCGGGCGACGAGACGTCCTCCGGGTTCGGGCGCGCCATCCGCGCCGACTACCTGGCCGACGCCGCGGTGCTGCTTGCACAGCGCGGGGATGTCGACGCCGCGGTCGCGGCCGCTGCGGATGTGATCGCGACGGCGGAGGAGCTGGGCTACAGAACCTACCTGTCCCGGTGGGTGCAGGGGGCGGTCCTGCTCGACGCGGGGCGCCCTGCCGACGCGGTCGACCCCCTCCGGCTCGCGGCCACCGCCGCGGGAGAGAGGGGCGACCTCGGCGCGGCGTCCTCGATCATCGGGCTGCTGGCCCGCGCGCTTGCGCTCACGGGCCGCGTGGACGAGGCAGCGCGCCGAAGCGCCGAGGCACGGGCGCTCGCCGGGCCTTCCGACCGCTGGTCGGCGCTCCTCTGGCGCGGTGCCGCGGTGCGCGTCTACGCGGCGGAGGGCCGGCCGGCGGAAGCCCGCGGGCTCGCCGACGAGATGGTCGCGATCATCGCCGGGATCGACTACCCCGGCATCGAGTTCCACGCCCGCCTCGACGCCGCCGAGGGCTACCGGGCGGCCGGGGACCGTAAGGCCGCCGAGGGGCTGCTGGAACGGGCGATCGCCGACAGCCAGGAGCGCGAGGCGACGGGGCTGGCCCGCCAGGCGGCGGCCGCGCTCGAGCGGCTCAGGTCCGATGCGGCGCCACGCGCCCGCTCGTGATGAAGAGGGAGAATGAGTAGAGGAACCAGCCGCCTGCGGCGGCAGTGTCGACCGCGTCCTCCCAGGCCTTGACGTCGGCGTGGTCGAGCAGCCCTTGCTCTGCAGCGAGGCCCGCCCACGTCCGAAGCCCCAGCGCGTGGTCGAGCGCGGCTGGGTCGGTGATGACGATCGGAACGGCCTCGGCGCGTACGTCCGTCAGGCCGGTCTCGACGAACGGCCGCCGCATCTGATGGGCGAGTCGCCAGTTGCCGACGCCGGCCCGGAAGCGCAACACGCGATCCGCCAGATCCTGGTCCGGGACGTTCACGACTTGCGTGCCGTAGTCGGGGTCCGCGACGACGACCACGCCGCCCGGGCGGACCACCCGCGCAATCTCGGCCAGCGCCTTCGCAGGGTCGGCGAGACCGGCCACCCTCGCCTTGTAGCGCGCGTACAACGGGTCCGCCCGCAGCCGATCGAGCACGTCGATCCAGGCCTGCGGATCCTTCTCGTCGTCCACGTGTGCGAACGGATGCCACGCGCGACTCACGCGCCGACCGTAGCGCCGTCCGCGTCGCGGGTCAGTCGATGGACATGAAGATGTCGGCGTCGACCTCGAGCTGTGGATGTCCGGCGGTTCCGACGTTCACGATGGTAATCGTGTGCCCGCCCAGAGACCCGAACCGGTGCGCCCACATGAGACGGCGGTAATGCGTCGTGTTCGAATACGTCGACACGGTCTGGACGTACTTCCCGTCGATGTAGATCTTCGCGGAGCCGTGGTTCGGCCCGGTGGTGGTGATCCACGCGTTGTCGATACCGGAGCTGAAGACGAAGCTGTCGCCCGCGGTCGTCGAGAGGCAGGATCCGCCGCCTTCATGGCCGCCGTTGATCAGCTGCGCCCACGAGCCGGAGAACCCGGACCCCGGGGCGTCGCAGTCGGAGCCGTGGTCATTGATGTACGCATCCTCGAAGTCGTTCGCGAAGCCCGGGTCAGCGAGCGCCGAGCCGACGAACGTGCCGTGCGAGTCGAAGGATCTGATCCTATACGGGCCGATCTGGAATCCGCCGACGTGCACCGTGGTCAGGAACGAGTTGTGTGACGTCTGCCCGATGAACGCGCCGTCGTCGTAGATCTTGTTGGTGCAGCACCCGGCACCGGTCTCGCTCGTCCCTCCTGTCCACGAGATCACGACCCGGGCCGTCGTTGAGGTCGACGACGGGTCAAAGAGGCCGATCGTGGACGGCACCTTGAACCGGATCCGGGCATGCGACGGCGCATGTGCAGAGGCGGTAGCCGGCAGGACAACGCTCACGAGCGCAAACAGCGAGAGGATCGCCGACCCCCTCAGAACGGGCCGTCGCACGTTGATCCCTCCTTGTGAGTCAGTTCGCAGGAGGACGAGCCTAGCAAGAAATGCGGTTTGTTACAAGTTATCGGCCCCGGGTATTACGTAACCCGCTCACCCGTGTGGGGCTACCTGCGGATCGGCTCCAACGTGATCGTCGCCGGCACGTCACGCCCGACGTACATCACGCGCACCGGCTTGTGCCGGCCGGTGGCGTAGCTGAGGTCCGTCCCGATTGCGTGGAGCGAGTCGTAGCGTCCGCGCTGCGTGTCCAGCGTGTCGCCGGCGTTCTCGAGCACGAGCACGGCGGCCCCGTCGGCGAACGAGAGGTTGTCGAAGCCGGTGTGCATCTCGTCGCCGCGGATCCGTGTCGAGGCGTCACCGGGCGTTCGCCCGGGCGCGGCCGGCGGGGACCGCGACTACCGCTCGGTCGCGCTTCGCGGAGCCATTCCGGGCCGGGCCCGCCGCCGGTCTCTCGATGCGCACAGCTTGCACGGCCGCAGGTTCGACATCGTCTCCGCCTCGAGGGGGTCGATCTCGACGAGGGTGCGACCGTCGATGCACTCGGCCGTCCAGTGGTAGGGCCCGCGATCGCCCCACCGGACGCAGTCACGCCGGACCCACACGGACAGGTGGAGCGGCGGCGGATTGGCGGACATCCCGAACAGGATCTCAGATGCGCGGCCGGCCCGTCGGAAATCGTGCACCGCGCCTCGCTCAGGACGAGGATTCGGTCGAGTAGCCTCGCGCCGAGTGCCGGCGACGTACACGAACCCCGTCCTCGACCGCGACTTCCCGGATCCCAACGTCATCCGGGCGGCCGACGGCTGGTGCTACGCCTATGCGACACAGGGGCTGGGCGAGCGGCCGGTCGTGAACATCCAGGTCGCCCGCTCGCGGGACATGGTCGGGTGGGAGTATCTCGGCGAGGCGCTGCCGGAGCGGCCGCCCTGGGCGCGGGCCACCCACATGCTGTGGGCGCCGCACGTGGTCGAGCACGGCGGCGTCTTCGTGATGGCGTATTCGGCGGCACCGGACGACCCGCCCCACCCCGCGCCGCCGGATGATCCGGCGCTATGCCTGGGCCTGGCGGTCTCCGATTCCCCGACGGGACCGTTTGCGGACGTCGGCGCGCCTCTTCACTGCGGCCCGACGACGTCGGACATCGATCCGGCCGTCTTCCGCGACCCGGCGGGCGGCGGCTGGTACTGCTACTGGGGCAGCGGGGGCGACATCGTCGTGCGGGAGCTGGCCGGCGACCTGCGGTCGTTCGCCGCGGAGAGCCGGCTCCGGCGCCTGCTCCGCGGCTGGTCGGCCGAACCCAGGCTGCCGTTCGAGCACGGCATCGAGGGGCCGTTCGTCGTGGAGCGCGACGGCTGGTACCACCTCTGGTACTCGGGTGACCGGACGTGGACGTACCCGCCCAACTACGCGACGATGGTCGCGCGGAGCCGCGCGCCCGACGGCCCGTTCGAGCGGCGAGCGGACGGCTCCAGCCATGTCGTCCTGCGTGACAACGACCGCTGGCGCGGTCCGGGGCACAACTCCGTGATCCGCGATGATGCCGGCGACGACTGGATCGTCTACCACGCGATCGACAGCCGCCGTCCCTGGCTGTTCGAGGGCCAGGTGCGCCGGGTGATGCTGATCGACCGCATCGGCTACGTCGACGGATGGCCGGTCGTGGGGGACGGCTCGCCCAGCGTCGGAGATCGGGTCGGGCCGGTGCTGCGACCCGGGCCGTAGTCAGTCACTCGGATTGCGAAAAGGCGCGCCGGAGGCGCCGCGCGTTGGCCGCAATGCACCTCGTACCTTCGAGAACTCGTCGTGCTGAAGAAATGTTCTCGGGCGAGTACCTCATGGAAGCGGTCATGCTGGAAAATTCTTGTTGCTGCGCCGGGGGGCGAGCGGTAAATTCCATGCTCGCGAGGGGCGGCTCAGGACCCGGGGGGAACTGGGGCGTGATGTCTGGTTACGGTGGGAATCAGCGGACTCGTGGTTCATCGGCGTCCCTCTCCGTGAGGCGCAACCAGCGACTGCGGCCGGAGGGGAGCGGCCACTGCACGGTCTTAGAGCGCGCGCCGGCCGCCCGGGTGTCGAGTCGGAGGGGGGACGCGTGAGCTGGCTCGGTTGGCTGGTGGTGGCCTGCGTCGGCGTGGGTGTGGCGGCGTTGGGCTGGTTCTCGGTTCAGCTGCTCACGCAGCAGGGGCGGTTGCTTCTCCGGATCGAGCGGTTGGAGGCAAGCCTGGCGGAGGCCGGCATCCCGCTCTCCGCTGCGATGGACGGCGTCGCGCCGGGGACGCAGCTCGAGCTCGAGTTGCCGGACCTGGACGGGCGGCGACACACGCTCCACGAGCACGCGGGGCGTCGGGTGCTTCTGCTCAACTGGGCACCGGATTGCAGCTTCTGCGACATGGTCGCCGCCGACCTGGCCGAGACGCAGCCGCTCCTTCGCGCACGGCAGGTGGACATGGTACTGGTGAGTCGGGGTGACCGGGAGGCGAACGCCGACCTGCTCGAGCATCACGGGCTCGCGGCCCCCGTGCTTCTGGCTGACGAGCCAGTCGAGGGGTTCGCCGGAGTGGGCACCCCCGCTGCCTATCTGCTCGACGAGCACGGGGCGGTTGCCTCGCCGCTTGTGGTCGGGGCGGACCGGGTCGCGGAGCTGGCTCGCGAGGTCGCAGGTCGCAAACGCCGGCTCGCACACGAGAAGCCCCTCACGGAGAGCAAGCTGGAGCGGAACGGGATCCCGCCGGGGACTCCGGCACCGGCGTTCACCCTCCCCGACCTGGACGGCGGGCAGGTGGCGTTGGATGACTACGCCGGCCAGCGACGGCTGATCGTCTTCAGCGATCCCCACTGCGAACCGTGCATGGAGCTTGCGCCGAGCCTTGCCAGAGCGGCGCGCGCCCAGGGGCCCGCGATCGTCATGGTCAGCCGCGGTGATCCGGCGGAGAACCGCGAGAAGCGCGACCGCTTCTCGCTGCCCTTTCCGATTGGGCTTCAGCGAAGCTGGGAGGTTTCGCGCAAGTACGGCATCTTCTCCACGCCCGTCGCCTTTGTCGTCGACGAGGACGGGGTGATCGCCCAGCCCGTCGCGGTCGGCCCCGAGGCGATCATTCACCTGATCGATCACGAGCGGCACCAGCCGGAAAGCGAGGTGACTATCGAGGTGCGATGAGTTGATGATAGGCGGCTTCCGCGTCATCGAACGCGGGAGAGACCCTGGCGCTTCGCCCAATACCGAAGCGCCCGACCCAGAAGGGCAAGGGAGGCTCAGATGAGCGACATGCTCGACCGGGTATCCACGGGGATGGCAAAGGCCACGTCGCGACGCCAAGCGCTCAAGATCTTCGGCGCGGGCCTCGCGACCACGGCGGTCGGATCAGTCTTCGCGAGCAGCGCAGCCGCAGCACCGCGAACATGCTTGACCTGTGTCTGCGGCGTCGGTAGGCCTTGCAACCCGAAGACGACGGTGTGCACCGAGCAGAGGGCGTTCCCGTCACCGGAAGCGGCGTGCGGCGCCGCTTGCACGCAGTCCGGGTTCAAGTTCTGCGGTGGTGTCACGCAGTTCCACTGCCCACACGGCTGCGCCGCCTAGCAACCCATCGTCTGGGGAGGACCTGGGCCACCTCCCCAGCCGATCTCTCCGGTGGACATCACCCTCGCCATTCGCGCGCCGGACGGCTCCGTCTGGCACCGCCACGTCGAACGACCGTATCCCGGGGTTCCCCGCCCCGGCGACTGGGTGCACCTTGCCGACAGCGACGACGGAACCGGCCTCTTCGCGACTCCCGTCACGATGGCCAGCTGGCAGAACGACGGCTCGATCACCCTCACCTTCGACCTCCAGGACGCGGCCCAGGCGGCCCAACTGGAGCCATTCGGCTTCATCCAGCAGCGGCCGCGACCGGTCACGCCGGCCTGACCGGGTGTTCCGACGGCGTTACGCTGCAGGTGTGGAGCCGTTCTGGAACAGTCGCCGGATCGTCCGCGTCCTGCTCGTGTTCGTGTTGCCGACCCTCTTCGCCGGTCTTCTCGGCGGACTGTTTTGGGCCGGCGTGATCGGATTGTTCGCCATCGCCGCCCTCGCGGTCGTCTGGCTGGCCCGGGACGACTCCGAGGAGCTTCAGCGGGGGGAGTTCACGTCGGACCGGAACCGGCGCTTCCACTCCATGCGCTTCCCGTTTCACCGCTGACCCTGGCCGTACCGTCGACCCCGTGGTCGGGGGACGGCCCGCAAGCTCCGTGCGGGGGCCCAACCGATTGAACCGCAGTCCGAAAGCTCCGCGAACACGCCGGATCCTTTCGATGGCCGCCGCCGGGCTGCTGCTGGCGGCGTGCTCCGCGGGCTCGGCCGCGCCGCATTCCGAAACGCGGAGGGCATGCGCATATCCCTCGCCGGGCGGCGGGCAATCTCCCGTCGCTTCTCTCTCCGGCCGGATCGTCTTCGACGACTCCCGCGACATCTGGTCGATCAACGCCGACGGTACGGGCGGCACCCGCCTGACCCATTCACCGTGGCCGGAGTTCGACCCGTCGTGGTCGCCCGACGGGCGCTTCGTCGCATATCGGGCCGAGCCCCACGGATATCCCCAGCTCTGGGTCATGGATTCCGACGGATCGCGGCAGCGCCGGCTGACCCGGGACGGCGGATTCCCGGACTGGTCTCACGACGGTTCGATCGCCTACGCGCCCGGCGGCGGGCCCTCGGGCAGGAGCTCGATCGCGATCACGAACGCGGATGGATCCGGAGGGCGCCGCGTGCCCCACACCGACTACGGCGAGTACCCGTCGTGGTCGCCCGACCAGAACCGGATCGCCTTCAGCTCCAATCTCTCCGGGGAGGCCCACATGTACATCGTCGACGTCGACGGTTCGCGGGTCGTTGATCTCTCGAGGGTCGGGGAGGGTGGGCGGGTCGCCTGGTCCCCCGACGGCCGCTGGATCCTTTTCTCCTCGGATCGCGACCATTCGGACAACTCCAGGGACGTCTACGTGATGCGTCCGGACGGGTCATGCGTGAAACGGCTGACGCACGCCGGCGGGGACATGCCGGCGTGGTCTCCGGACGGCAGGCACATCGTCTTCACCTGGGGAGGGCTTTTCGTGATGCGAGCGGACGGTTCCGGCGTCACGTCGCTGGCGGTCCCCGGGGTGGGAGAAACGAGTTTCCCGGACTGGCGGTGACGTGATTATGGACCGGCGCCGCCGGCGCCGGCCACACCGACCGCCTTCAGGCCCTGCCGCCGACGGTCTGCACGATCTGCTGCCCGCCCTCGTTGAGCGCGTTCACGACGTCGTCGTAGTCGCCCTTCTCGATCGCCTTGTTCACCTTCTTCGTCGCGCTCGCGACGGCGGCGTCCACCTTGTCCTGGTATTGATCGTCGATGACGGCAACGATCGCCGACGAGTCCGGCGGCAGCCAGTCGCTCTCGTCGACGGCCGAGGCGATCCGCTTCTCGTCGTGATGCTTGGCGATCGCCCCTGCGGCCGCACCGATGCCTGCGCCGACGGCCGTCGCGGCGAGCAGCGGCGGGGCGAACAGTCCGACCACGAGGCCGGTGACTCCGCCGAACGTCGCGCCGCGGGCGACCTGCATGCCGCCGTGCTCGTCGGCGCCGACCTGCCCATTCGCGTCGCGGCTGAGGACGACGGACGCGATCACCGCGTAGTCGTCGAGCTGCTTCAGCGCCGCGTAGTCCTGCTGGGCAGCCGCCGCGTCGTTGCCGTAGGACGCCACGTACAGGACGAGGTTCAGGTCGCTGTAGTCCATGCTCCTCCTCTCAGCTGGCCCCCCGCGGAGGGGTCGTGAACCGGCGAACGTACCGCGGCGTACGCAGCGGCGCCATCATCCGAATCGGGTGATGATCCAGGGTCGGTGGCGGTGCGCGGCGCGCCGCACACGGGCCGCCAGACAGCCGAATTCGTCAGCCCGCAGGGCCGAGAAGCAAGATCAGACCCGCGACCCCGCCGGCTACCGCGAACGCCACACAGACGAAGCAGGCTGCGCCGATGCACAGACGGCGATACAAGCTCTCAACGTGTTCCATCCACCGGGAGGTGCCCCTACCGAGGACGGTTTACACATTATCGTCGAGCCTGTCCTCGGCGCAGACGCGGTTAGGTCGGCCGGACAGGTTTTGCGTCGAGGCCGGCGCAGTGAAAGCCGGGCCAGCCTCGAATGCGTTGTGGGGACATTCGGTGGGTAGGAGCCAGGGCGTGAACGCCGATCCGGAAAGGCGTAGCCCGCGCTCGGGAGCGATTGCAGCGGGACGGCGGAGGAGAGGTTCGGGTCGCGGGGCGTGACGGCTCGAACGCCTGGCCGACACGATCCCGCCCGGAAGCGATTCCCGCCGCTCGCCACGCTGACCGCGCGATCACGAGGTCATGCACCGCCTTGGGGCATCACGGAATGAGCGAGCCACCCGACGAGCCGCGCGAAGGCCGGATCGACGTGCAGTGCATCGCTGGCGTATGGGTGCTGACCCTGCACGGCGAGCACGACATCTCTACCCAGCCGGCACTGCGCGAGCAACTCGAGCTTGTCGGTCGAGCCGGCGGCCCGATCGTCGTTGATCTGGCTCACGCCACGTTCATCGACAGTACCGTCATCAGCGCCATCGCGGCAGAGCGCCCGGACGACGATCACGAACCACTCACGCTCGTGATCGTCGCGCCGACGAACTATCAGGGCACGCACTTGATCCAGCTCATCGGCATCGGGAGGGCAATCCCTGTGTACCAGACCCGTGGTGCCGCGATCGCCGCGCTTGCCGGCTAGGGGCGCGGCCACGGCGTCGACCGCTGAAGACAGAAGCGCCGGGACCGCTATTCGGCGAGCTTCTCGTTGACGACGCGGGCGACGACGTCAAGGCTCAGGCCGCGGCGTTCCATATCTTCCAGGGCGTCGCGAACCGGAGCTTCCTCGAGGTCCTTCGTTTGGGCGACCACGACCTCGCGAAACTCTTGCCAGAGCGCGTCGCGGTCATGGCATGTGACCATGGCTTTTGCCAGCAGAGTCGCTGCTTGGTCGGCGAGGGGATCAATGTTGCGGCGCACTGCGTTCTGCGCGGCCATGGTCGAGGTCCTCCCGAAGCGGGCCGGTAGCGCCCGAGAACGTGTTGAGCAGACAGCATAGCGGCGCGGAGCCGGCCAATCCCGAGCGCGGCAGCTGCAATGCCGTCGGCGGTGCTGGTGCCGCTGGCCGGGCTAGGTAGACAGGAGGCGTTCGAAGAACGAGCGGTAGCGTTGGAGCGCCACGCGGAGCTCCTCTGTGCCGACGTTGTCCCCCTGCCCCCATTGGGCCTCCAGCTTGGCGCGTTCGTCAGCGAACGTCTGGGCGAGGCGCTTCATCAGCTCGGCGACGAGCGCGTCGGCCTGCTCGACCGCCTGACGAGGCTCATCGACGAACCCGGTCTGGATGTTCATCCAGCGGTCACGAAAGCCGCTCGAGTCGTCGTCTGAGAAGAGCGCCGTCTGGCGAGCCGCGTCGTCCTGCACACCCGAAGCCTCGCCGGCCGCCTCTGACGAAGATGGTGTCTCCTTGGCTCCCGTTTCGCCCGTGGTCGTGCGATCGGCGGCAGCGAGATCGCTCGTGCTGAGATTGTCGTCGGGCATCAACGCCGTACCTCCTTCTGGGCCGGTTCCTCGACACCGATCAGTCGCTCGAACAGGGCGCGGTAGTGCACCATCGCCTGCCTGAGATCCTCGGTGCTCGCCTCCTGGCCGCGGTTGGCCAGCGCGATTCCGTGGGCGGCGCGGTAGTCCTCGACCACATCGGGGTGGTCGACCGAGAGGTCGGCCGCACGCTGATCGAAGTCCTCCACGGGGTACCCGCGCTCCCGCATCACCTCTCCGATGAGCGTGTCCGCCTCTCCCACGGCGGTTGCCGGCTGATCGACGAAATGTGCCTGGACTTCCCGCCATCGCGCCGCATAGCCCCTCTGCGCCTCGGCCGACAGGGGCCGGATGTAGAACTGGTCGTGACGGCGCTCCCGTCGGAGCAACTCCGCCTCCGCCTCCGACGAGTCGCCACTCGACGCCTGGACGGTGCGGTCGTACTCGGATCCGAATCGGCTCTGCAAATGCCGTGTTCGCCGCATCCGCGCCCACAGCCACGCGATCACGATCACGGCGACGACAACGACGATCGCCAGGATCACCCATGCCATGCTTCATCGCCTCCCTCACGAGCCGGTGTCAGCAGCTGCCGGAGCTTCGGTTGACCGGATATTCGAGGACTTCGTACCCGCCGCACGGACTCCGCAACCACGCTTCTACCGCGACGAAGGAGCGGCGTCGCTGTCCATCCACAACGTGAGGTTCAGGAGCGAGCGGGCCGCTTCAGATCTGGCTTGGACACCACGACGAACGACCCGTGATCCTCGACAACGACCTCCACCTGCGGATCGTCATGGCCAGGAGCGACGACGAACTGGTCAGGCGGCGCGGCCACTCGCTCGTACTCCGCGATCGTGAGCTCGATGCCGCGGGAACACCCGGGATCGTCACACTCACACGCGAACGGCACCCGCACATCCTCCGGCACGCCGGCCCCCTCCTCCATCTCGGCGCGACGCTCGTTGTGATCCTTGTACGCCTGCTCGTTCTTCTCCGCCCGCGCCAACCGCTGCCGACCGTTAGAAGCCATCCCGCCCCGATGCTACCAAGCCGCCCCCGACCACGGTACTCGGCCGACCCCCCGATGGGCCGACCACCCGATCCATCCCGCCGGACGGCGGCTCCATGAAAGCCCCGCCTCCGCGCTCGGCGATAGCGGAGGAGGGACTCGAACCCCCGACACGCGGATTATGATTCCGCTGCTCTAACCGACTGAGCTACTCCGCCGCGGCCCGCATGTTAGACGAGGCCGTCGGGCGCCGTCAGCCGGCCAGCCACCGCTCCAGCACGTCCACGCAGGCGACGATCCCGCCCAGGTGGGCGATCTCGAAGCCATGGGTGTTCTCGGTGGCGAAGGCGAGGCAGGCGGTGCGGGCGATCATCCCGAACGTGAGCGCGGCGGTCGCGTCCGAGCCGAAGCCCGAGAGCGCGGCGTAGCGCAGGTTCACGCCGGCCGCGGCGGCGGCGTCCTCGAGCTCGGCGTTCAGGGTGTCCTCGAGCGGCCCGTGCGCGTCCGCGGCCACGAGCACCGGATCAGGCCCGGGGTCGGTGCGGTACTCCTTCGCGACCGGGGTCACCTCGAAGGCGACGGCGGCCTCGGCGTCGGTGCGGCTCGCGTACCACTTGGCGCCGTGGCAGCCGATCTCCTCGCGCGCCGTGAAGACGAGCTCGACCGGGTGGGGCGGCGACGTCACCCGCGCGGCGAGCTCGAGCAGCCCTGCGACCGCGCCCTTGTCGTCGATCGCGTACGACGCCACGTACTCGCCGTCGCGCCCCAGCCGGATCGGCCGTTTGCGGGCGGCGCTCGGCACGACCCGCGTGCCCGGCCGGACGCCGGCCTCGGCGAGCGCGGCCGGAGAGAGCTTCGTCTCGACCCAGGCGTCGCGCCAGCGCACGCCGGCCTCCGTCTGCTGGCGCTTGTGGTCGGATTCGTCCGAGATGTGCCGGGAGCCGAACGAGAGCACCCCCGTGACGGTGGTGTGGCGGCCGAGCACGTCGACAGGCCCCTCGCCCCAGATCCACGGGAACGAGCCGCCGAGCTTTTGGACCGCGAGGTCGCCGCGGTCGCCGATCCGCTTCACGAGCGCGCCGATCTCGTCCTTGTGCGCGAGCACCGACCGCAGCGGCCCCGGCTCGCGCCCCTCGACCCGCAGCACGATGTTCCCGGCGGCGTCCCTGGTGGCGTTTCCGTGCTCGGCCAGGCGGCCCAGCAGGTAGTCGTCGACGGCGCGCTCGACGCCGCTCGGCGAGTGCAGCTCGACCAGCTCCGACAGCGTGCGGAAGACCGCCTCGTGCGTCACGTCCATCGCGGCCGCCAGCCTACACCGGCAACGGGCCTTCACCTTCCGTCAACGCTGCCGATATTGGAAGGGGATGCCGTTTCGCCCACACGTCCCCCGCCCCCTCCTCGCCGCCCTCATGCTCGCCGCGCTCGCCGTGGCCGGCACCGGCTGCCTCAGCAGCGGCGGCCCGGCGCCGGTGCGGCCGCCGCACTGCGCGCCTCCCGCCGCCGGCGCACGCCTCCCGGCCAGGGCGGATGCCGGGCCGATCGCGATCGACTACCTGAAGGCGCTCGGGGGCCATCGCTACGACCAGGCCCAGAGCTACGCGCACGCCTGCACGCCCGCCCAGCAG
>JBKPMQ010000110.1:0-9439 GCA_046732235.1 Actinomycetota bacterium | reverse complement strand
GGTGTACACCCTGCTCGAAGCCGATCCGTCGGCCGATCCGGCGGCGCTCGTCGAGGAGCAGGGGCTGGCCGCGATCGGAGACTCGTCCGAGCTCGAGGGCATGGTGGAGCAGGTGCTGGCCGCGAATCCGGCGTTCGTGGAGCAGTTCCGGTCGGGCAAGGAGGGCGTGATCAACGCCCTCGTCGGTCAGGTGATGAAGCAGACGCGCGGCCGCGCCGACGCCCGCCAGGTGCAGCAGCTCCTCCGCGACCGCCTGCAGGCCTAGCGGGGACAGTCCCCTCCGCGCGGGGACTGTCCCCGATTGTCCGCGCGCCGCAATACGATTCGCGCGCGTGGATGGCAAGCGCTACCTGATCACCCCCGGCCCGACCCCGGTGCCGCCCGAGGTCGTCGCCGCAGAGTCCGCGCCGCTGCATCACCATCGCAGCCCCGATTTCCGCGCGCTGCTGGGGGAGACGCTCGAGCGGCTGAAGCGGGTGTTCGAGACGGAGCACGACGTCCTGCTCTTCACCGGCTCCGGGACGGCCGCGATGGAGTCAGCGATCGCGAATCTGCTCTCGCCCGGCGACCGCATCGTCGTCGCCTCCGCCGGGAACTTCGGCGAGCGCTGGCTGAAGCTGGCGCGCGCGTACGGCATCGACCCCGTCCACGTCGAGCACGAGTGGGGCGAGCGGCTCGACCCGGGCCGGATCGCGGAGGCCGCCGGCGAGGCCGGCACGGTCGCCGTCTACGTGACCCAGTCCGAGACGTCGACCGGGGTCGTCCACGACGTCGAGGCGATCGCCCGCGCCGTCGCGGCCACCGGCGCGCTGGTCGTCGTCGACGCCGTCTCCAGCCTGGGCGGGGTCGAGCTCGCCGTCGATGCGTGGGGCGTCGACGTCGCGGTGGCCGGCTCGCAGAAGGCGCTCATGTGCCCGCCGGGGCTCGCGTTCGCCTCGGTCTCCCCGCGCGCGTGGGAGCAGTCCGCCCGGGCGACGCTGCCCCGGCACTACCTGAGCTGGCGGGTCGCGGCCGACTCGCAGGCGAAGAACGACACCGCCTTCACGCCGGCCGTGACCATCGTCGCCGCCCTGCACAGGGCGCTCGAGCTGATCGAGGCGCGCGGCAAGGAGGCGATCTGGGCGCACAACCGCCGTCTCGCGTACGGCGCCCGCGAGGGCGTGAAGGCGCTCGGCCTCGCCCTCTACGCCCCTGACGACGACACGTCGGCGATGGTGACGGCGTTCCTCATGCCCGACGGGATCGACGGCCAGAAGTGCTACAGCGTCCTGCGCGACCGCCACGGGATCGTGCTCGCAGGCGGGCAGGGCAAGCTCCGCGGCCGGATCATGCGCATCGGCCACATGGGCTTCATGAACGAGTTCGACATCGTGACGGCGCTCGCCGGGCTCGAGCTGGCGCTGGCCGAGCTCGGCTACCGCTCGCCGGCGCCCGGCGCGGGAGCGGCCCGCGCGATCGAGGTGTTCGCGTCCGGATGACCAGCGTCCTCGTGACCGAGGAGATCGCCGAGGCCGGCGTCGACCTCCTGCGAGGGCAATTCGAGGTCGACGTCGAGCTCAACCCCGGGCCGGACGACCTGGCCGAGCGGATCGGCGCCTACGACGCGCTGATCGTCCGCAGCGCGACGAGCGTCTCGGCCGGCCTGCTCGAGCACGCGGGACGGCTGAAGGTGATCGGCCGGGCCGGGACGGGCGTCGACAACGTCGACGTCGCCGCCGCCACGCGCCGGGGCATCATCGTCGCGAACGCGCCCGGCTCGAACATGGTCGCCGCGGCCGAGCATGCGTTCGGCCTCCTGCTCGCGATCGCGCGCAACATCCCCCAGGCCCACGCCGCGCTGACGGAAGGGCGGTGGGAGCGCAAGCGCTTCGCCGGCGTCGAGCTGGCCGACAAGGTGCTCGGCATCGTCGGCTTCGGCCGCATCGGCCAGCTGGTCGCGACCCGCGCCCGCGCGTTCGGGATGCGGGTCTGCGTGTTCGACCCGTTCGTGTCGGCGGAGCGCTGCCGCGAGCTGCAGGTGGCCTCCGCGTCGCTCGAGAACCTGCTGCTGCAGGCCGACTTCGTGACGCTGCACGCGCCCCTCACCGCCGAGACGCGGCACCTGATCGACGCCGACCGGCTCCACCTGATGAAGCCCGGCGTGCGGATCGTGAACGCCGCCCGCGGCGACCTGGTCGACCTGGACGCGCTCGTCGAGGCGTTGCGCGCCGGCCACGTCGCCGGGGCCGCCCTCGACGTGTTCCCCGAAGAGCCGTACACGTCGGGCGAGATCCTCGGCATGGAGAACGTCGTCGTCACGCCGCACCTGGGCGCCTCCACCCAGGAGGCGCAGGACCGGGCCGGCGTGATCGTGGCCGAGCAGGTGGCGGCCGCCCTCCGCGGCGAGCTCGTACCGAACGCCGTGAACATCCCCCAGGTGCGGGCGGAGGACCTCGAGATCCTCGGGCCACACCTGCCCGTCGCCGCCCAGCTGGGCCGGCTGGCGATCGGCCTTTGCGAGCAGCGGCTCGAGCGGATCGACGTCACCTACGACGGCTCGCTCGCCGATCACGACACCCGGCTGCTCACGTCGGCGGTGATCATGGGCGCGTTCGGGAGCCGTTCCGACGAGCCCGTGAATCTCGTGAACGCGCGGGCGGTCGCGGAGAGCCGCGGGATCGCCGTGGGGGAGGGTCGTGCCCGCTCCCCGGGCGACTACACGAGCCTCATCATGGTGTCGTGCGGCGAGGGCCAGACCGTGTCGGGGACGACCATCGGGCGCGAGAACCGGCCCTGGCTGGTCGAGGTCGAGGGCTACCAGGTCGAGATCGAGCTCGCCGGCCACATGGTCGTGATGCTGAACGACGACCGCCCGGGCATCATCGGCCGGGTGGGGACGACGTTCGGCGAGGCGGGCCTGAACATCGCCAACATGAGCGTCTCGCGCAACTTCCGCGGCGAGCGGGCGGTGATGGTGCTCGCCCTCGACGTGCCGCCGACGCCAACCGTGCTCGAGCAGCTGCGCGCGCTCGACGGCATCCACCGGGTGCGGTCCGTCGACCTGAACGGGCCGGCCTGAGTCTCAGCGCCGTATCGCCCGCACGACCACCGCGACAAATGGCATGTCGAACGTGCGCCAATTGGCGAGCGCGGGATGCTCGTCGGCGACCCGCACGACGTCGTCGAGCGCCTGCTCCCGCTCGGCCTCCGGCAGGACGGCGATCCGGCTGGTCGACGACGCCCACTCGCGCAGGCGCGTCCGGTCGAACGGGACCGGGTTCGGGAACTCGCGCCGCTCGACCGCGGTGAAGCGCTCGCTCTCGAGCGGCCGCTCCGCGATCGAGCGCGACTCGGCCACGACGTCGCCCGCTCCCCGCAGGGCGGCCGTGAGCTCGGCCACCCAGGGGACGCCGTCGTCGCGCAGGTTCCACACGAGGCCGAGCGCCCCGCCGGGGACGAGCACGCGGGCGATCTCCGCCAGTGCGGCCGGGCGGTCGAACCAGTGGAACGCCTGGGCGACCAGCACGGCGTCGGCGCTCCCGTCGGGCAGCGGGATCCGCTCCGCCGCGCCGTCGAGGGCCCGCACGGACGGCAGCGCGCGCTCGAGCTCCGCCCGCATGTTCGCGAGCGGCTCGACCGCGACCACGTCGGCGCCCGCCTCGACGAGCACCTCGGTCAGCTTGCCGGTACCCGCGGCAAGGTCGACGACGCGCCGCCCCGGGGCCGTCTCGAGCACCCACTCGACGGCGGCCGGCGGGTAGGACGGACGGGCCCGCTGGTAGACCCCGGCGACCCGGTCGAACGACCGCGCCTGATCCTCGTCGGAGCTGGCCATGGGGCGGAAGGCTAATTGACCGCCTGCATCCCGACCCTTCCGGTACCATCACCGCCGGGGAACCGAACACCGAAAGGACGCGTCCTGCCATGCAAGCCACCGAGAAGATCTGGCGCAACGGAAGCTTCGTGTCGTGGGAGGACGCCAACGTCCACATCCTCACGCATGCGCTCCACTACGGCACGGGCGTCTTCGAAGGCATCCGCGCCTACGACACCCCCAAGGGCTCCGCGGTCTTTCGCCTGACCGACCACCTCGAGCGCCTGCGCCGGTCGGCCGCGCTGTACCAGATGGATCTCGGCTACAGCGTGCCGGAGCTCGCCGCGGCGGTGCACGACACGGTCGCGACCAACGGCGTGCCGTCCTGCTACGTGCGGCCCATCGTCTTCCGCGGCGCCGGCCCGATGGGCCTTTACCCCGGCGACAACCCGGTCGAGGTCGCGATCGCAGTGTGGCCCTGGGGCGCGTACCTCGGCGAGGAGGCGCTCGAGCACGGCGTTCGCTGCAAGGTCTCGAGCTTCCGCCGGATTGGCCCGAACACGCTCCCGCCGACGGCGAAGGCGACCGGCCAGTACATCAACTCGGTGCTCGCGAAGCTCGAGTCGTCGCGGGCGGGCTACGACGAGGCCATCCTCCTGAACGAGGAGGGCTACGTGGCCGACGGATCGGGCGAGAACGTGTTCGTCGTCCGCGACGGGGTGCTCTACACGCCGCCGACGACCGCCTCCTGCCTCCCGGGCATCACCCGCGAGACCGTCATCCGGATCGCGCACACGCTCGGGTACGAGGTGCGCGAGGTGAACCTGGTGCGCACGGACCTCTACTTCGGCGACGAGGTGTTCCTGTGCGGCACCGCCGCCGAGGTGACGCCGGTCGCGTCGGTCGACGACCATCCCACCGGCCCGCGCGGCCCGATCACGAAGCAGATCCAGGAGACCTTCTTCGCCATCGTCGGCGGGCAGGACGAGCGCTTCGCCGACCTGCTCGAGTATCCGGTCCGCGCGGCGGTCTAGGGCCGTGGTCACGACCCGCTCGATCCCGCTGGCGCGTCCGTACATCGACCGGCGCGAGGAGGAGCTCGTCCTCGACGTCCTGCGGTCGGACAGCCTCGCATGCGGTCCCGTCGGGCCGGCGTTCGAGCGGGGCTTCGCCGAGCGGGTCGGCACGGAGCACGCCATCGCCTGTTCGAGCGGGACGGCCGGCCTGCACGTCGCCCTTCACCGCCTCGGTGTCGGGCCCGGCGACGAGGTGATCACGTCGAGCTTCTCGTTCGTGGCCTCGGCCAACGTGATCCTGTTCGAGCGGGCGAAGCCCGTGTTCGCCGAGATCGACGAGCACACCTTCAACGTCGACCCGGCGGCCGTCGAGGAGGCGATCACGCCCCGCACGAAGGCGATCATCCCCGTGCACATCTTCGGCTATCCGTGCGACATCGGGGCCATCACGAAGATCGGGCGCCGCTTCGGCCTGCCGGTGATCGAGGACGCGTGCGAGGCGCTCGGGTGCACGGTCAAGGGCCGCGGCGTCGGCACCCACGGCAACCTGGCGGTGTGGGGCTTCTACCCGAACAAGCAGCTCACCACCGGCGAGGGCGGGGCGATCACGACCGACGATCCCGATGCGGCCCGCGAGCTGCGCAGCCTGGTGAACCAGGGCCGCTCCGACAACGGCGACTGGCTCGTCCACCAGCGGCTCGGCTTCAACTACCGCATGGACGAGATGTCCGCCGCCGTGGGGATGGCGCAGCTCGAGAAGCTCGACATGCTGCTCGAGCGCCGCCGCCGGGTGGCGGAGCGCTACGACGAGCTGCTCGCCGGGATCGAGGGGATCGAGACGCCCTATCGTGGCCCGCAGCCGCGCAGCTGGTTCATCTACTTCGTGCGGCTGGCTCCCGAGATCGACCGCGCCGCCGTGTCGACCGGGCTCGCGGAGCGCGGCGTCGCCACCCGGCCCTACCTGCCGGCGATCCACCTGCAGCCGACGTACCGCGAGCGCTTCGCGTACGGCCCGGGGATGCTCCCCGTCACCGAGCGGGTGTCCGCCTCGACGCTCGCGCTGCCGTTCTACGTCCAGCTCGAGGACGACGACATCGCGTACGTCGCGAACGCGCTGCGCGAGGTGCTGGCGGAGCAGTGACTGCCGCCGGGGCGCCGATGGTGTTCCTGGGGTACGGCAAGTTCGTGCGCGCCGACCGCATCTACGCGCTCGAGCCGATCGAGGGCGACGACCGCGGGGACGGGCGGCGCACGAAGGTGTGGATCGACGGGATGGCGGAGCCGATGATCGCCTCCCGCACCGAGCGCACGATCCTCGCCGACATGGGCGAGGCGACGGCGCTCGCGATGGCCGTGCGGCGCAGCCGCCAGAACCAGATGTCGCTCGATGTCTAGGTTCCGAACCGAGGACACAGCCAGGCGATGATTTGCAGCCGGACGAGCGCATGAGACCTCCGGGACGGAGCGCGAGCTGGGCCGTGCAGCTGATCCCGGCGGGCAGCCTGCCGATGCGCGACGGGCTGATGGCGCCGCGGGGCGAGCTCGGCGACATCGAGGTCGTCTCGAACGTCCTGCTCCTGCAGGGGACAGGCGGCACGGTGCTCGTCGACACGGCCGCCGGCGGCCTCGACGGCCACTGGGACGGCGCGACCAGCAACCTCGCAGAGGCGCTCGCGCCGTTCTGCCGGATCGAGGACGTCGACGCGGTCGTGCTCACGCACCTCGACTTCGACCACTTCGGCGGCGCGGCCGACATCCCGGCCGAGCGGGTCTTCGTGACCGCGACCGCGGCCGCTGCGGCGCGGGCGTGGAGGGACGGGGAGGGCCTCGCCGACGTGTTCGCCCGGCTGGAGGGCCGCCTGGTCGAGGTCGCCGACGGCGTCGAGGTCGTGCCCGGCGTGCGTCTCGTCGAAGCCCCGGGGCATCGCGAGGGCCACGCGGTCGTGGAGGTCGACGCCGCCGACGGCCGCCGGGTGTTCCTGGCGGACGTCATCCACCATCGGGCCCACGTGCCGCACCCCGAGTGGGACCGGGAGTTCGACTCCGACGCCGTGACCGCGCTGCGCACGCGCCGCGACTGGCTGGAGCGGCTCGCCGGCACGGGGATCCCCTGCGCCGCTTCCCACATCGACGGCTGGGGGACGATCGAGCCCGGCGGGGACGGCCTGGGCTGGCGTCCGCTCTGACGCAGGCCGAGCTCGGCGATCCGATTGCCGCGGCGCGCGGCCTGATCGGCTGGACGCTGCTCTTCGACGGCGTCGGCGGGCCGATCGTCGAGGCCGAGGCCTACCGCCACGACGATCCCGCCTCGCACAGCTTCCGCGGCCGCACGGCCCGCAACTGGGCGATGTTCGGGCCGGCGGGGACGCTCTACGTCTACCGCAGCTACGGCATCCACTGGTGCATGAACATCGTCTGCGGGCCGGAGGGGGTGGCCGACGCGGTGCTCGTCCGCGCACTCGAGCCGGCCCACGGGATCGAGCGCATGTGGGAGCGGCGCGGCCGCGAGCCGCTGACGTCCGGGCCGGGCAACGTCGGCCAGGCGCTCGGCGCGGGCCCGGAGATGAACGGGGCGCCCGCCGTCCTCGTGCCGCCGGCGCGGCCGCGAAGGGTCGTCCGCACCACGAGAATCGGCCTGACTAGGGCGGCTGAGCGCCCCTGGCGCTTCCTCGATCCCGACTCGGCCTGGGTGAGCAGGCCGATATCATCCGCGTCCCGTGCCGGACGTCGGAGCGCTCACACGTAACGCCGTCAAGGTGTTGCCGGAGGGGGAGCTCGAGCGCAAGCTCGCGCTCGGACGGCCGCTGCGCGTGAAGCTCGGGATCGATCCGACGGCCCGCGACATCCACATCGGCCAGGCGATCCCGCTCCAGCGGATGCGGGCCTTCCAGGATCAGGGTCACGTCGGCATCCTCATCGTCGGCGACTACACGGCCCGGGTGGGCGACCCCTCGGGACGCTCGAAGGAGCGCCGGGTGCTCTCCGACGAGGAGATCGACGCGAACGCGAAGCGCTACTTCTCGCAGGCGCTGCGCATCCTCGACCCCGAGCGCAGCGAGCTGCGGTTCAACGGAGAGTGGCTCGCGAAGCTCGACTTCGCCGAGCTCCTGCGCCTGACCCGGATCGTCACAGTGTCGCGGCTGCTCGAGCGCGACGACTTCGAGCGCCGGTTCAAGGCGAACCAGCCGATCTCGGTCTCCGAGTTCCTCTACCCGCTGATGCAGGGCTACGACTCGGTCGCGATCGAGGCCGACGTCGAGCTCGGCGGCACCGACCAGGAGTACAACCTCCTCACGGGCCGGGACATCCAGCAGGCCTACGGCCAGGACCCCCAGGTGATCCTGACGACGCCGCTGATCAACGGCCCGAACGGCACTCAGAAGATGAGTGCCTCGCTCGGCAACTACATCGGGATCGACGACCCGCCGAGCGAGATGTACGGCAAGGCGATGAGCTGCGTCGACGAGCTGATGCCGGTCTACTACGACCTCTGCCTCATGGACGACGATCCACCGCCGGCCGACCCGTACACGGCCAAGCGCGAGTTCGCCCGGCGGCTGGTCGAGCGCTGGCACGGGACGGAGGCCGCTGCAGCCGCCGAGGCGGCGTTCAACCGCCAGTTCAAGCAGGGCCGGGCGGCCGACGACGCCCCCCGGATCCGGCTCACCGACGGCGACCCGATCCACATGCCGGCGCTGCTAGCCGACAACGGCCTCGCCGGCTCGCGCGGCGAGGGCCGGCGGCTGATCTCCCAGGGCGGCGTTCGGGTGGACGGAAACCCGCTTGCAGCCGACGAATTCGACGTCTCCCGGGCGCGCCTTGAGGGGGCCGAGCTGCGGGTCGGACGCCGGTTCGCCGTCATCGAGCCCGCCTGAGCGGTATACTGCCCCGCCGGCCGCCTCCGAGGGGTACGTCGCGAGGCGGTTCGGCTGGTTCGTGCCACTTGCCTGGCCGGGAGCGACTCGCTAGGCTTAGTGGTCGCGCTCGAGGGCGCCTGGTCTTTGAAAACTCAACAGTTTGGGGATCTCTCGGGGGTGCGAGGCACCCCGGAAGAGATCGACGTCGGGTTCGTCCGTACCCCGGTAATTCCACGGGGACGGAACACCTGTCGGCCATCCTGCGCCGCTGGCCCTCGGGCCGGAGACGGTGGATGCGCCGGCCTTTGAGAGCAGACCGGGCTCCGGCCCGGTCGAACGACTCTCCTTTCATGGTCAGAGACCGGCCGACGACCCCCTGCGGGGGTGAGGCCGATTTCGCAACCTGTTCTCGGAGAGTTTGATCCTGGCTCAGGACGAACGCTGGCGGCGTGCCTAACACATGCAAGTCGAGCGGAAAGGCCCCTTCGGGGGTACTCGAGCGGCGAACGGGTGAGTAACACGTGGGTAATCTGCCCAGGACACAGGAATAACCAGTGGAAACGCTGGCTAATGCCTGATGACGTGCAGTCCTCTCGGGGATCTGTACCAAAGGTAGCTTCGGCCTCCGGTCCTGGATGAGCCCGCGGCCCATTAGCTTGTTGGCGGGGTAACGGCCCACCAAGGCGACGATGGGTAGCTGGTCTGAGAGGACGATCAGCCACACTGGGACTGAGACACGGCCCAGACTCCTACGGGAGGCAGCAGTGGGGAAT
>JBKPMQ010000109.1:0-4797 GCA_046732235.1 Actinomycetota bacterium | reverse complement strand
CGGCGTGAACAGGGTGCGGTCGCCCCGGATCGCGTCCAGGATCAGCGTCTCGTACGCCTCGGGCACGTCGTGCAGGAACGCGGAGCCGTACAGGAAGTCCATGTTGACCGTGCTGATCGCCACCGTCGGCGAGGGCGCCTTCGCCCCGAACCGGAGCGAGATGCCCTCGTCGGGCTGGATGCGCAGGACGAGCGAGTTCGCCTCGAGATGCTCGGCGGCGCCCATCGTGAACGGCAGGTGCGGCACGCGCTTGAACTGGACGGCCACCTCGGTGACGCGCTTCGGCAGCCGCTTCCCGGTGCGGATGTAGAACGGCGTGCCGGCCCAGCGCCAGTTGTCGATCTCCATCCTGGCAGCGATGAAGGTGGGCGTGTTGGAGTCGGGCGGCACGCCCTCCTCCTCGGCGTAGGCCGGCACCTCCTCGCCGGCCACGAAGCCGCCCCCGTACTGGCCGCGGACGGTGTTCTCGAACGAGAGCGGCCGCGTCGCCCGCAGGACCTTCGTCTTCTCGTCGCGGACGGCGTCGGCCTCGAACGCCGCGGGCGGCTCCATCGCCACCAGTGCCAGCACCTGCAGGAGGTGGTTCTGGACGATGTCGCGGACGACGCCCGTCTCCTCGTAGAACGCGGCCCGGTGCTCGACGCCGAGCGACTCGGCAACCGTGATCTGGACGTGGTCGACGTACCGGTTCGTCCACACCGGCTCGAAGATGGCGTTCGCGAACCGGAACACGAAGATGTTCTGGACGGTCTCCTTGCCCAGGTAGTGGTCGATCCGGTAGATCTGGCGCTCCTGGAACGACTGGTGCACCGTCTCCGCCAGGTCGCGGGCGGTCGTGAGGTCGTGGCCGAACGGCTTCTCGATCACGACCCGCGCGAACCCGGGCGGGTCGTTCAGGCCCGTCTGGCCCATGTTGTCCACGATCACCGGGAAGAAGCTCGCCGGCGTGGAGAGGTAGTAGACCCGGTTGCCCTCGGTGCCGTGCCCGGCGTCGATCCGGGCCAGCCGCTCGCCGAGCGCGCGGAACGCGTCCTGGTCGTCGAACCCGCCGCTCACGTAGTGGAGGGAGTCGGCGAACGCGGTCCAGTAGCTCTCGTCGATCTGGGTACGGGAAAAGCGCTCGAGCGACGCGCGGGCCTGCTCGCGATACTCGTCGTCGGTCATCTCGCTGCGGGCGTAGCCGACCACGGCGAACCGGTTCGGCAGGAGCCCGCGGGCACCGAGGTTGTAGATCGCCGGCAGGAGCTTGCGGTGGGCGAGGTCGCCGGTGGCGCCAAAGATGACGAAGACGGCCGGGACGGTCGCGCCGCCCGCGCGCAGGCCGACCCGGAGCGGGTTGGCCTTGGGGTCGCTGATCACCTGGGCCACGGCTACCGGCGCCCCACCGAGAGCGACTCGAGCTCGTCCGGCGTCAGTCGCGCGACCGGGCGCCCGCGGCTGCGCAGCGCCAGGCGGTCGCCGATGGCCTGGGCCTGGATGAGCGTGCCGAACCCGAACGGCCGGCCCGGGATCGGGAGGTCGCCCGGATCCGGGTCGACGACCTGGACGAAGCAGCCGACCTGCGGGCCGCCCTTGTGCAGCTGCCCGGTCGAGTGCAGGAAGCGAGGCCCGAAGCCGAACGTCGTCGCGACCTGGTAGCGGTCGCGGATGGCGGTGCGCACGCCCCGGAACCGGTCCTCGTTGGGGTCGGTCGGGTCGACGTAGGCCATGATCGCGACGTAGCCGCCGGGGGCGATCGCACCCAAGACGTCGTCGATCGAATCGGCGCCCGGATCGGGCAGCTCGCCCGAGCCCTCCCAGTCCTTCAGCACGCGGTTGGTGTTGGCCTTCGACTCCGCCACGTTGGGCTGGTCGAAGGGATTGATGCCGAGCAGCATGCCGGCGGCCGCCGTCGCGACCTCCCACTGCAGGAACTCGTTCGCGAGCTCGTGCGGGTCGGAGATCTCGCGCGTGAGGACCGGGTGGCCGGCCTCGGCCAGCCGGTGCATGGCGCCGTCGTGGGAGCCGTCGCTGCGCAGGTGCACGAAGACGCGGTCGGAGCCGTACACCTCGGGGTCGCCGAGCTCCTCCCCGGCGACCGGGACGAGGCCCTTGCCCCCCTTGCCCGTCGACTCGGCCAGGAGCTGCTCGGCCCAGAGGCCGAAGCTCGCGAACCGGCCCTCGGCCACGATCGTGATCTTGTCGCGGCCGGCCCGGCCCAGGCCGCCCAGCGCCGCGCCGAGCGCCGCGCCGCCGTGGATCTCGGGGCCCTGCTCGCCGCCCGCGATGGTGCCGAGCAGCGCCTCGACGTCGATCCCGGCGAGCGCCGCGGCGACGAGGCCGAAGTACGAGAGCACCGAGTAGCGGCCGCCGATGTCGGGCGGGTTCTGGAACACCCGCCGGTAGCCGCGCTCGCGCGCGGTCGACTCGAGGTCGGTGCCGGGGTCGGTGATCGCCGCGAAGCGGGACGGATCGCCGCCCGTGCGCTCCCAGAAGTAGGCCTCGTGGGAGCGCGTCTCGAGCGTGCCGCCCGACTTGGACGCCACCAGGTAGAGCGCGTCCGTGTGCTCGGACGCGCGCACCGCGTCCGGGTATGTGGTGTCGGTGACGTCGGGCCGGTCGGTGTCGAAGGTCTGCCGCAGCACCTCGGGCCCGAGCGACGAGCCGCCCATGCCGAGCAGGACGGAGTGCGGAAGCGTCCCCCGCACCTCCGCCGCCCACTCGTTCAGCTCGCTCGCCCGGCCGCGCATGGCCGCGACCACCGGCAGCCACCCGAGCCGGTCGGCGATCTCGCTGTCGCCCGGCCACAGCGACGGGTCGCCCCGGCGCAGCCGGGGCAGGAAGTCCGCCTCCTCGAGCTCCGCCTCGGCCGCGGCGACCGCCTCCCCGAGCTCAGGCTGCGCCGCGGGCACGCTGGTCCTCCATGCTCTTGGCAAGGGTGTCGATCAGCGAGTCGAACGAGTCGGAGAAGCTCTTCACGCCGTCGATCTCGAGCTTCGCCGTGACCGACTGCATGCTGATCCCGGCCGCCTCGACCTGCTCGATCACGCGGCGCGCCCCGTCGACGTCCTCGTCCACCGTCCGGCGAACGGTGCCGTGGTCGAGGAATGCGGCGATCGTGCCCTCCGGCATCGTGTTCACGCAGTCCGGGCCGATCAGCTCGTCGACGTAGAGGACGTCGGAGTAGTCCGGGTTCTTCGTCCCGGTGGACGCCCACAGCGGCCGCTGGACGTTCGCGCCCTTCTCGGCCAGCGCCCGCCAGCGGTCGGAGCCCGTGAT
This sequence comes from Actinomycetota bacterium, assembly GCA_046732235.1. Lineage (GTDB taxonomy): Bacteria > Actinomycetota > Thermoleophilia > Gaiellales > JAICJC01 > JAICJC01. Next base: position 1,539 of record JBKPMQ010000109.1, on the reverse strand, counting down.
CCCGAGGAACTTCTGGTAGGCGAGCTTCGCGTTCGCGATCGCCGCCTTCCCGCGCAGGGGCGAGTTCTCCGGGAGCTCCTTGTCGACGGCCGTGTCGACCCGGGAGACGAAGAAGCTTGCCACCGAGTACAGGTCGTCGATCGGCTCGCCGGCCTCGACGCGGTGCTGCAGGCCGCGGATGTACGCCTCGTGGATCGCCTCGTAGTTCTCGAGCGAGAAAAGCAGCGTCACGTTCACGTTGACGCCCGCGGCGATCGTCTTCTCGATCGCCGGCACGCCCTCGGCCGTGCCCGGGATCTTGATGAAGATGTTCGGCCGGCCGATGCGCTCGAAGAACTCGGGCGCAGCGGTGGTCGATGCCGCGGTGTCGTTCGCCATCGCCGGTGGAAGCTCGAACGACACGTAGCCGTCGAGATGACCGGTCGCGTCGTACACGGGCCGGATCTGGTCGGCCGCATCGCGCACGTCGGCGATCGCGAGCTCGAAGAAGGCGTCGCCCGGCGCCATCCCGGAGGCCGCCAACGCGGCGACCGTCTGGTCGTAATCGGTCGAGTCGGCGATCGCCTTCTGGAAGATGGTGGGATTCGAGGTGACCCCGACGACGCCTTCGTCCACCATGCGCCGGAACTCCCCCGATTCCAGCCAGCCGCGCCGGATGTTGTCCAGCCACGGGCTCGTGCCCGCGGCCGCAAGCTGCTTCAACGTATTCATGAGGTACTCCTCTCGACCGTCGGCCGCACGGAGGAACGCCCGCCCGCGAGCTCAGCCGGACGTTACCACCGGCGTTCGAAGGTCCCCTACCCTGCCCACCGCCCGTTCACCCATGCTCCGCGGGGATGCCGAACCGGGCCAGCGTCCGCGGTGCGGACGGGATCACCGTCGCCAGAGCCCGGACGAGGCCGGCCTGGGTCGCGATGCCGTACGCGTTGCGGGCCACGTAGGCGCGCAGGGCGCAATCGACGAGCGGTTGCGGGCCGAGCGAGCGCAGGGCCCGGGCGCCGTCGATGTACACGCCGAGCTGGTAGGTGCGGTACGGCCGGCGGTCCCAGTCCGACATGGGCTCGCCGGTTCGGCGCAGGAACGCCGGCGAGACCTTGATGTTCACCGGGAGGGGACCCATCGCGTAGGTGGCGAGCCCCTCGTCCAGCACGGGGTCGCGCGCCTGGTCGTTGCCGACGAGGCTGTAGAACCACTGGTGGGCGACCTCGTGCATCGTCAGCTCGCCCTCCGTGTCGGTGCCGAGGAAGAGCATGCTTGGGTACTCGATCCCGACCCTGCGCAGATCCGGCAGGACGGCGACCCGCAGGGAGGGCCACGGATAGGGGCCGAAGCGGCGCGAGAGCGTCTCCAGATCGTGCGCGACCTCGGCGGCGGCGACGGCGGGCCGCAGCGACATCCCGGCCTCGACGGCGACGACCACGCGCACCGGCCGCGGGGCGCGGGCGGTCACGGTCGTCTGCCGGAACCGGCCGAGCGCCACGGCGAAGTCGCGCACCGCCCATGCCCGCCAGACGCCCGCGCCGGCCGGATCGCCGCTTG
>JBKPMQ010000108.1:0-5397 GCA_046732235.1 Actinomycetota bacterium | reverse complement strand
TCCTCGGCGAGGGCTGGGACAGCACCGTGTGGCTCGTCGGCGATGAGTGGGTGTTCCGCTTCCCCCGCCGCGAGGTGGTGGTGCCGGGCTTCCTGCGCGAGGTCGAGGTGCTGCCGCGCCTGGCGCCCTCACTGCCGCTGGCGGTGCCGGTGGCCGGGGTTCGGGGCGAGCCCGACGAGCGCTTCCGGTGGCCGTGGGCCGGCTTCCGGCTCCTGCCGGGCCGGGAGCTCGCCGAGGTCGAGGCGGACGACGCGGCCCGCCTCCGGTACGGACGCGAGCTCGGCCGGTTCCTGCGCGCGCTGCACGACGTCGACCCGGCGACCGCGACCGCCGCCGGCGAGCCGCTCCCCGTCGACCCGGTCAGGCGCGCGGATATGCCGTTCCGGGTGGGGCGGACCGAGGAGCAGCTCGCGCGGCTCGACGAGCTCGGCCTGTGGCGGCCGCCGCCCGCGCTCGCTGCACTCCTCGACGAGGCGCGTGCGCTCCCCGAGCCGGACGAGCTCGTCGTCTGCCACGGCGACCTGCACCTGCGCCACCTGCTCGTCTCGGACGCCGGCGGCCTCGCAGGCGTGATCGACTGGATCGACGTCTGCCGCGCCGATGCGGCCATCGACCTGCTGCTCTACTGGGGCTATCTCACGCCGGCAGGGCGGGCCGCGTTCCACGAGGAGTACGGCCCGGTCGGCGACGTCCGGCTGCTGCGCGCGCGCGTGCTGACGATCTCGATCTGGGGTGCCCTGGCCGAGTATGCCCGCGATGTGGGCATGGAGCGGCTCGGCCGGGAGGCCGTGGCCGGTCTCGACCGCGCCGTGACCGACCCGGTCTGACGCGAGGGGTCAGGCCCCCCGCTGGAGCGGGTCCTGGCCCCGGTCACGGTCACGGGCCCCGGTCACGCCTCGGAAACGAGGCCGTTGCGGTAGGCGTAGGCCACGGCCTGGGCGCGGTCGCGGACACCCGTCTTGCCGAACAGGTGGTTCACATGGCTCTTGACGGTCGCCTCGGAGATCACGAGCCGGTCGGCGATCTCGGCGTTGCTGAGCCCGGCGGCGATCAGCGCCATCACCTCCGCCTCGCGCGGCGTCAGGCCGTCGGGGAGCGCCGCCGCTGGCGCGTCCTCGGCGCCCGTGGCCGCGAGGGCGGCGACCACGTGGTGCTGGACGGCGGGATCGATCGCGGCCTCGCCGCGCATCACGGCGCGCAGGGCCTGCTCGATCTGACTCGCGCCGGCGTCCTTGGTCAGGAACCCGCGCGCGCCCGCGCGCAGGGCGGCGACCACCGAGCGGTCGTCCGCGTACGTCGTCAGGACGATGACGTGGGTGCCGGGCTGGCGCTCGCGCAGGCGGCGTGTTGCCTCGACACCGTCGCAGTGCGGCATCCCGAGGTCCATCAGCACGACGTCCGGCCGCAACCGGCCGGCGAGGGAAACCGCCTCCTCGCCGTCCGACGCCAGGCCGACCACCTGGATCTCGGGCAGGAGCCGCAGCAGCATCTCCAGGCCCTCGCGCACGACGCGCTGGTCGTCGGCGACGAGCACCCGGATCGCGGTCACGCCGGCACCCACAGCTCGACCCGGAAGCCCTGCCCGGTCGCGGCGGCGTCGAGCGTGCCGCCCAGCAGCTCGGCCCGCTCGCGCATGCCCGTCAGCCCGTAGCCGCCGCCGTCCGACTGCGGCTCGGGCGGGCCGTTGTCCGAGGCGGCGAAGTCCTCGACGACCAGCCGGACGCCGCCGTGCTCGTACCCGAGGTGGAGCTCGACCCGCTCGGCGCCCGCGTGCTTGCGCACGTTCGTGAGCGCCTCCTGGGCGACCCGGTACAGCGTCAGCCGCGCCTCCGATCCCAGCCGGCGCTCGCCGCCCGCGACGTCGACGCGGCAGGGGATCCGCGAGTCACGCTCGAACTCCGCGGCGAGGTCGTCCAGCCGCTCGGGGCCGGGGAGGTCGTCGCCGCGCAGCATGCCGATCGCCCGCCGCGACTCCTCGAGCCCCGCGCGGGCCAGATGGTGCGCCCGCTCGATGGCGTCGGCCAGCTCGGGACCGACCCGCTGCCGGTCGCGGGCGGCCAGGAGCCGTGCGCCCTCGAGCTGGAGGACGAGGCCGGAGAGCGAGTGGGCGAGCACGTCGTGCATCTCGCGGGCCAGATGCTGGCGCTCCGAGAGCGCGGCGGCCCGCGCCTCCGCCGCCCGCGACTCTTCGAGCTCCACCAGCAGCTGCTCGGCCTGATCCTGGCCCTCGCGCAGCCGCCGGGCGAAGAGGGACAGCATGTAGAAGGCGGTCACGCCGAGCGCGCTCAGCGCAATGGAGAGGAAGCTGCGGTTCGTCACCGCGACCCCCGCGACGACGACCGCGACGAGACCGACGACGGCGCCGATCGCACCGATCCGGCCGCGGCCGCGCATGGTGACGACGCCGACCGCGACGAACACGCCGAGGATGCCCGGCCCGTTCGGCTGCAGCCACACGAGCGCTGCCGAGCTCAGGATGAGCACGAGGAAGAGCGGGGCCTGGAGGCGGGGCGGAGCCGCCCGGGCGCGCATCGTGGTCACCCATGCGGCCGTGAAGACGATCAGCGCTGCCAGAACCGCGAGCCCGCGCCCGTGCAGCCCGGGGTGGGGGTGCGACCGCGAGCCGGTGACCAGCATGATGGCGACGATGGCGGCGCCCAGCGGCCGCAGCCGCCTCAAGGTCGCCTGCTGCCGCTCGCGGGCGGCCTCGAGCGACGCGAACGTGGGCGTCCCGGCGGTCACGCCCGTAGCGTAAGCCCCGCCCCGGGCCGGGTCATCGGCCACCGGGTGGACATCACGGCCGGCTGTCCTCCACCCGTGGTTGGAGATGAAGTTCGATCCGCGCGCCGATGCGGATTCGCGGCCGTGCTCCTAGCGTGTCGGAAGGACATTCCGACGCCCGAGGAGCACCGTGATCACCACTTCCGAAACCCCCGCCCCGAACCCCGTTCCGGCCGAGCCGCTGCCCGTCGCGGCGGAGGCCGTGATCTCTGTCCGCGGCCTGCGCAAGCGCTACGGCGACCTCGAGGCCGTCCGGGGCGTCGACCTGGAGGTGCATCGGGGCGAGATCTTCGCCTTCCTCGGCCCGAACGGCGCCGGCAAGACGACCGTCGTCGAGATCCTGGAAGGGTTCCGGGCGCGCACGGCCGGCGACGTCGCCGTGTTGGGCGCAGACCCCGCCCGGGCCGACGGCGCCTGGCGCGACCGCGTCGGCGTCGTCCTCCAGGAGTCGAGCCCCGAGCCCGGCCTCACCGTGCGCGAGTGCCTCGAGCTTTACGCCGGCTACTACCGGGCGCCGCGGCCGATCGCCGAGACGCTCGCCCTCGTGGGCCTGACCGCCAAGGCGGACACGCCGGGGGAGGCCCTCTCGGGCGGCCAGCGCCGCCGGCTGGACGTCGCCCTCGCCCTCGTCGGCGATCCCGAGCTGATCTTCCTCGACGAGCCCACCACGGGCTTCGACCCTTCGGCCCGGCGGGCCGCATGGGACGTCGTCGCCGGCCTGCGCGCGCTGGGGAAGACCGTCTTCCTCACCACGCACTACATGGACGAGGCCGAGCGCCTGGCCAACCGGATCGCGGTGATCGTCGACGGCGAGATCGTCGCATGCGGCACGCCCGCGACCCTCGGCGGCCGCGACCGGATGGCGGCACGCATCCGCTTCTCGCCCCCGGCCGGCGCCGGGCGCCTCCCGGTCGCGCTCGGCCCGCTCGCCGAGGTGAGCGCGGACGGCGCCGTGACGCTCCGCAGCGAGTCTCCGCTCGCGCACGTGCAGATGCTGGCCGACTGGGCCTTCTGCGCCGGCTTCGACCTGCCCGACCTCGACGTCCGCCGCCCGACGCTCGAGGACGTCTACCTCTCACTGACCACCGCCGACCGAAAGGACCGGTCGTGATCCTGCTCCTGATCCGCCTCATCCGTATCGTCGCCGGCGCCGGGAGGTCCCGGCGCAGCCCCGCTCGTCCCGATCGCCCGGACGGGCCTGGCCCGGGGCCGATCGGGCTCGTCGTCCACCAGGCCCGGTACGACCTGCTCGGCATCCTGCGCAACCGGCAGGCGCGGTTCTTCACGATGATCCTGCCGCTGATCTTCCTGGTGATCTTCGTCGGCGTCTTCGGCAACCACACGGTGGGGCCGGAGCACGTGAAGGCGTCGACGTATTACGTGCCGGGGCTGACCGCGATGGCCGTGATCGCCGGCTCGTTCGTGAACCTCGTGATCTCGGTCACCGCGCAGCGCGAGGCCGGCGTCCTCAAGCGCCGCCGGGCGACGCCCGTGCCGGCCTGGGTCATCATCGCCGGCCGCGCGGTCACCGCCATCGCCGTCTCGGCGGCCGTGGCCGCCGTGCTGCTGGCGGTCGGCCGGGTCGCCTACGGCGTGCACCTGCCAAAGTCCACCATCCCCGGCGTCGCCGTGACCGTGATCGCCGGGGCGGCCACGTTCTGCGTGCTCGGCTACGCCCTCTCGGCGGCGATCGGCTCGGCCGATTCCGCCCAGCCGACCGTGCAGGCGATCATGCTGCCGCTCTACTTCATCTCCGGCGTCTTCATCCCGAACCCGAACCTGCCGCACTGGCTCCAGGACGTCGCCCGCGTCTTCCCCGTCCAGCACCTGGCGGACGCGCTGCACCATGCGTACGACCCGTCGGTCCACGGCGCCGGGTTCGTCTGGAGCGACCTGGGGATGCTGGCGGCATGGGCGGCGGTCGGGCTCGCGATCGCCCTGCGCCGGTTCGCGTGGACGCCGGCTGCCGCTCCCGTCTAACCAGCTCGGCCGGCGAGGCGCTCGGCCAGGGCGCGGACGCTCGCCCGCAGCTCGTCGGGACGGCGGATCTCGAAGTCGCAGTCCAGCGCGGCCAGGACGCCCGCCATCCAGTCGAGCGAGCTCGCCCGCATACGCACCACCGTCCCGTCGCCGGCGGCGGCCAGCTCGGCCATCGTCGGCGGCAGACGGCGTGCGGCGGCATCGAGGGGCAGGTCGAGCACCACCTCGACCTCCCACGGCCAGGGCACGCGGGCGAGCGACGTGCTGACGTGGGCGACGGCGTCGAAGCCGTCCGGAGGCGCCAGCGCCGGCTCGTCGGTCACGGCCACGTCTCGCATCCGGTCGACCCGGAACGTGCGCAGGGCGTCGCGGGTGTGGTCGTGCGCGGCCAGGTACCAGCGCCCGCCGTGCACGACCAGGCCGTGAGGCGAAAGCTCACGAGCCGTGCGCTCGCCCGAGAACGCGCGGTAGGCCGCCCGGAGCCGCCGGCGGCGCCGGATCGCCTCGGCGAGCGCGAGCGCCGTCTCGCCCGGGACGGGCACCGCCGACGTCAACGCCGGCGTGAGCTCGAGCGCGCCCTCGAGCGCCTCCACCCGCCGGCGCAGCGCCTCGGGCAGGGCGCGGTGCACCTTGCCC
>JBKPMQ010000107.1:0-5282 GCA_046732235.1 Actinomycetota bacterium | reverse complement strand
GCCTGCGCCTGCCCCGCCCCGCACTCGACGACGAGCCACCCGCCCGGCTCGAGCGCGTCGGGCGCCGCCGCCACGAGCCGCTCGAGCACCTCGGTCCCGGACGGGCCGGCGACCGTCGCGAGGCGCGGCTCGTACTCGGCCACCTCCGGATCGAGCGCCGCCACCTCGGCCTCGCCGATGTACGGCGGGTTCGAGGCGACCAGGGCAAAGCGGCCCTCCACTCCCCCCAGCAGGTCGGTCTCGACCAGCTCGACCTCGAGCCCGAGCGCGGCGGCGTTCGCGCGGGCCACCTCCAGCGCGTCGGCCGAGACGTCGGTCGCGATGACGGCGGCGTCGGGGCGGGCGGCCTTGATCGCGAGCGCGATCGCCCCCGACCCCGTCCCCACGTCAGCGACCCGCGGCGCCTCCCGCCCGTCCAGCAGCGCCAGGCAGCGCTCGACCAGCACCTCCGTCTCCGGCCGGGGCACGAGCACGCGGCCGTCGACGGCCAGGTCGAGCCCGTGGAACCCCCACCGGCCGAGGATGTAGGCCACCGGCTCGCGCCGGCGGCGCCGCTCGAGCAGCGCCCGGCAGGCCGCCAGCTCCGGCTCGTCCAGCGGCCGGTCGAAGTTCGTGTAGAGCTCGATCCGGGGCAGGCCGAGGGCGTGCCCGATCAGGAGCTCGGCGTCGAGCCGCGGCGTCGCGCTCCCGTGCTCGGAGAGGTACCCGGCCGAGAGCCGCAGCACCTCGCCGAGCTGCCTCACCCGGCCGCCGCCGCGGCCAGCTTGAGGCGCCGCTCCTCGGCCGCGAGGGCGTCCGAGAACTCGCCCAGGTCGCCGGCCAGCACACGGTTCAGGTCGTGGACCGTGAGCCCGATGCGGTGGTCGGTCACGCGGTCCTGCGGATAGTTGTAGGTGCGGATCTTCTCGGAGCGCTCGCCCGAGCCGATCTGGGCGGACCGGGCCGCGGCCTCCTCCCTCGCCGCCCGCTCGCGCTCGGCCTCGTACAGGCGGGCGCGCAGGATCTTCATCGCCCGCTCCTTGTTCTGCAGCTGCGAGCGCTCGTCCTGGCAGGTGACGACGGTGTCGGTGGGGATGTGCGTGATGCGCACCGCCGAGTCGGTCGTGTTCACCGATTGGCCGCCGTGCCCGCCGGCCCGGAAGACGTCGATGCGGAGGTCGTTCGGGTCGATGTCGAGCTCCACATCCTCGGCCTCGGGCAGCACCGCCACGGTCGCGGTCGACGTGTGGATGCGGCCCTGCGACTCGGTCGCCGGCACGCGCTGGACGCGGTGGACGCCGCTCTCGTGCTTGAACACGGAGTACGCCCCGTCGCCCTTGATCTCGAACACGAGCTCCTTGTACCCGCCCGCGTCGCCACCGGACGCGGACAGCGTGTCGGTCTTGAACCCGCGCTGCTGGGCGTAGCGGGTGAGCATCTGGTACAGGTCGCCGGCGAAGATGGCCGCCTCGTCGCCGCCGGTGCCGGCGCGCAGCTCGACGATCACGTCCTTCTCGTCGGCCGGGTCGCGCTCGAGCATCGCGACGCGGATGTCCTCCTCGAGCGCCGGGAGCGAGGCCCGGGCCTCGCCGATCTGCTCCTGCGCGAACGCGCGCATCTCCTCGTCGGGGTCGTCGGCCAGCTCGGCGGCGTCGGCCAGCTGGGCGGTGCGCTCGCGCCACTGGCGGGCGAGCTCGGCGGCGCCGGAGAGCCGCTTGTGCTCGCGGGCGACCTGGGCGTAGCGGCGCTGGTCGGCGAGCACGGTCGGGTCGCCGAGCTGCGCCTCCAGCTCGGCGAAGCGGCGCTCGATCTCTGCCACCAGCGGTTCCATGACCGGTGAAGGATAGTGACGGGGTCAGAGGCGGCCGAGCTGGCGCATGACCGACACCGAGTCGGAGTAGACGTCCTTGCGCACGAAGCGGCCGTCCCGCGTCGGCAGGATGTCCATCCCGTCCCAGGTCGCGGTCTTACCGCTCTCGGCATGGGTGCCCGTCGCCGTCCACTCCTGGACGACGAGGCCGTCGCGGACGTACAGGCTGCGGCCCGTGAAGCGCATGCCGGGCCAGTTGCGGAAGATCTCCGCGATGTGCTCGCCCACGGCCACCGCGCCCTCGACGCGCTCGCCCGCCGTGTGGTTGTGGAAGACGATGTCGTCGGTGTGCATCGCCGAGATCGCCCCGACGTCCTGGCGGTTCCAGGCGTCGTTGTAGCGCTCGATGAGGCCGTTCAGGTGCTCGGGCGAATCGGGGCCGGCCACGCGGCCTACCCTACGCCATCACTTCGACCTGCGAGCCCTCGCCGGACGCGCGCTCGGCCTCGAGCACATCCTGGAGGGCCTGGATCGACACCTCGACCTGGTCGAGGGTCGGCTCGCGGGTCGTGAGCCCCTGCAGCCACAGCCCCGGCGTGAGCAGGGTCCGCACAACCGGGTTGTCCGGGTGCTTGCCGCCGAACCGGATCACCTCGTAGGCGATCCCCGCGATCAGGGGCAGGAGCAGGACGCGGGACGCGATCAGCGTCGGCCAGTCGGGCCGCCCCACGAATGCGAACACGAAGATGGCGATCACCATGACCCAGAGGAGGAACGCCGTGCCGCAGCGCAGATGGATCTTGGAGTACGTCTGCACGCGCTCGGGGACGAGCTCGGCCCCGGCCTCGTAGGCGTTGATCGTCTTGTGCTCGGCGGCGTGGTACTGGAACACGCGCCGCAGGTCGGGGATGAACGAGATCGCGGCCAGGTACGCGACGAGCAGCGACACCCGGATCGCGCCCTCGACGAGCACGAAGACGATGGTCGAGTCGATCGGCAGCAGGTCGGTGATCACCGCCGGCGAGACCTTGAACACGACCACCGCGAAGCCGATCGCGATCACGAACGCGAAGGCGATCTGGCCGCGCGTCAGCTCGGCCGCCGCCTCGGGATCGGGATCGTCGCCGTCCTCCACGGCGGCGAACGACGCCGAGACCGCCAGCGCGCGGAACCCGATCACGAGCGACTCCCCCAGCGCCACCATGCCGCGCAGGATCGGCAGCCGCAGCCAGCGGTGCCGCGAGGCGGCGCTCGAGATCGGCCGGCAGACGCGGGCGAGCCCGCCGTCCGGCCGGCGCACCGTGACGGCCCACGAGCCCGGGCTGCGCATCATCACGCCCTCGAGCACGGCCTGGCCGCCGACGTTGGCGCTTGCGCTCATTGACGACATGGTTCGCTCACCCGGTCCTTGTCGGCACCGGGTGAGGGAAGCGTGAGCCCGTTCGTGCTACGCCGACGCAGCCTGGCGAGCCTGGCGGCGACGGAATCGCTCCACCCGGCCGCCGGTGTCGACCAGCTTCTGCTTGCCGGTATAGAAGGGATGGCAGGCCGAGCAGATCTCGACGTGCAGCTCGGGCTTCGTCGCGCGCGTGGTGAACTCGTTGCCACAGGAACACGTCACGTGCGAGACAACGTAGTCGGGATGGATATCGGCCTTCATGAAGTTCAGGATAGCACGGGCTCCGCGGCCGAAATCGCCGCGTCCACGGCCTCGGAATCGACGTCCAGATGGGTCACGAACCGGACCGTCCGGTCGTCCAGCGCGGCGCATAGAACACCCGCGTCGGCGAGCTTCGAGACGATCTCCGGCGCCGCCGCGGAACCCGTGGTCTTCGCGATCACGATGTTCGTCTCGACGGCCTCCGGGTCGAACCGCAGCACCTTCGCGGACCGTAGCCCCTCGGCCAGGCGGCGGGCGTTTCGGTGGTCGTCGGCCAGCCGCTCGACGTGATGGCGCAGGGCGTGGAGCGCCCCGGCCGCGATGATGCCGGCCTGGCGCATCCCGCCGCCGAAGAGCTTGCGGTTGCGGCGGGCGACGGCGATGAACTCGGACGACCCGACGACGGCCGAGCCGACCGGCGCGCCGAGGCCCTTCGAGAAGCACACCGACGCCGAGTCGACCGGGGCCGCGATCTCGGCCGGCGTGCGCCCGCTCGCCACCGCCGCGTTCCAGATGCGGGCGCCGTCCATGTGCACCCGAAGCCCGTTCGCGCGGGCGAAGCCGGCCAGCTCGGCCAGCCGCTCCTGCGGCAGGACGCGCCCGCCCACCTCGCCGATCGTGTTCTCGAGGCAGAGCAGGCTCTGGCGGGCATGGTGGACGTCGGACGGGTCGCGCAGCCGGGCGGCGATCTCCCCGACCTCGAGCACACCGCCCTCGCCCGGGAGCATCCGCGTCTGGACGCCGGCGAGCACGGCGGCACCGGCCTGCTCGTGCACGACGATGTGGGCCAGCTCGTGGATGAAGAGCTCGTCGCCGGGATGGGTGTGCGACCGCACCGAGACGAGGTTGCCCATCGCGCCGGAGGGGACGTACACGGCGGCCTCCTTGCCGAGCATGCGGGCCACCTCGGCCTCGAGCTCGATCACGGTGGGGTCGTCTCCCCAGACGTCGTCGCCGACTTCGGCCTCGGCCATCGCCTTGCGCATGGCCGGCGTCGGCCGGGTGACGGTGTCCGAGCGGAGGTCGACGACGCGCATCGCGCGGCAGCGTATCGTTCCCGCATGGCGCTGGAGATGCGTACCCGCTGCGAGCGTTGCGACGCGCCCCTGACCAACGACGGAGACGCGCGCATCTGCAGCTACGAGTGCACGTTCTGCCGGGCCTGCACCGAGGCGATGTCCGGGATCTGCCCGAACTGCGGCGGCGAGCTGGCCGCACGCCCCCGCCGGGCCGCCGCCTCCTAACCGGCCTCCGCGGCCACCGCCGCCACCCAGGCCTGCAGCGGCCGCAGCGGCGCCCAGCGCTCGACGCACCAGTCGGGGAACGCCTCGGTCTGGGCCTGCGGCGGCATGGGGTCGGTGGTCGCCGCGACGAGGCCGTCGTGCCGGAGCAGGTCGGCCCGGGGATGGTCGGCCGGGTAGGGCGCGGGCACGCGCTTCCACCGCGCCGGCCCGAACCGGGCGCCCACGTTCAGCGCCGAGCCCACGGCCCGGTCGAGCCTGGGGCCGCGCTTGCGATCGTCGACCGCGCGGCGGTAGGCGGCCAGGCTCGCGCTCGTGAAGTGGTGCACGCCCACGCCGAGGGTGACGGCGTCGGCGTCGAGCCGCACGAAGTAGCCGGCGCACTCGCGGCTCGGGCCCGACCCCTCCCAAAGCCACAGGTCGAGGTGCGTCTTGTACGGGGTCTTGTCGCTCGAGAAGCGGGTGTCGCGGGCGATGCGCATGATCGAGCCGTTCACGCGCGGGTCGGCGTGGATGCCGGGGGCGACGGCGGCGAGCCGCTCGCCCAGGGCGACGACGAGCTCGCGCGCGGGCTCGAGCAGGAGACCCTTGT
>JBKPMQ010000106.1:0-3807 GCA_046732235.1 Actinomycetota bacterium | reverse complement strand
GGGCAGGCCGGCGTCCGAGACGCACTCCACCCCCAGCCGGCGCGCGACCTTCGGCGCAACCGGATCGGAGCTCGCCAGCGCGACCCGGCCGGCATCGGCGCGAAGGGCAGCGCGGGCGACCCGGGCGAGCATCCCCGCCATGAGCCGCCCGCGTTCGTCATTCGTCAGCGCCGGCGCGAGGCGTGTCTTGGCCGCGTCGAGCCGCTTGAGCGGGATGAGGACGTCGGTCTCCACCCGGGCATCGTAGGTCGCCCGAGCCGCACATCAGCCGGGGAGACTGTCCCCGCTTCGCCGGGGACAGTCTCCATTACTGCGTCGCTAGTTGCTGAGCCTCACCCAGTCGATGTCGCCCGTGTAGTAGTCGCAGCTGATGTTGACCTGATCGCAGTTCAGCTTGCCGCCGATGGTGACCGGCCGCGTGTTGGAGATGCTCCCCGTGCTGCCGCTCGCCCTCGCGACGACGCTCCCGTCGATCGTCAGCGTGAGCCCGGTGGACGTGCGCGTGCAGGTGGCGACATGCCACGCCCCGTTGCTCGTCGACGTCGGCGACTGGACCGCCTTGCGCACCAGCGTGCCCGAGGAGTTGCGGCCGCGGAATACGCAGTTGATGCGGCCGTTCGGGTTCTCGACCTTGAAGTAGCCGCCCGTCGCGCCGGCCTGGCCCTTCTGGACGATGTTGCCGAAGTTCTGCGTCGTCCGGAACCGGAGCGAGACGGTGTACGTCCCGGAGCCGGGGTTGAGCGAATTGCTGTTGGCCTGCACGATCCGCTCCGGCTTGGCCGGCGGCTCCGTCGGGCTCGCGAACGGCCAGCGGTAGGCCGTCGCGCCCAGGACGTTCACGCCCGTCACGACGGCCGAGCCGATCGTGCCGTTCACGTGGCCGCTCGAATCGATCATCGTGGTTGCGCCGGCCGGCTCGTTCATCTCCCAGTCGGCGAGCGTCGCCGCCGATGCGGGTGCAGCAATGGCAAGCGACAGGAAGGCCGCAGCCGCCAGCGACTTGCCAAGTCCGTGCCTCATTTGTCCTCCCTCTGCCTCGTAGGGGTCGTTCGGTCGTCCACTTTACCCGCTTCCGGGCAGACGGGCGACCCGAATCAGCGCGCAAATCGCCGAGTCTAGACTCATCCGATGCTCGAGATCGGGTACAAGGCGTCGGCCGAGCAGTTCGCCGCATCCGAGCTGCTCGGGTACGCGCGTCTGGCCGAGGAGGCCGGGTTCCAGAGCGTCGCCGTGTCCGACCACTTCCAGCCGTTCCGGCACACGGGCGGGCACGCGCCGGCGGCCCTCCCATGGCTGGGGGCGCTGGCGGCGACGACGGCCCGGATCCGCATCGGGACGAGCGTCTCGACGCCGACGATGCGGTTCCATCCGTCCGTGCTGGCACAGGCGTTCGCGACGATCGAGAACCTTGCGCCGGGGCGCATCTTCGTCGGGGTCGGCACAGGTGAATCCGTGAACGAGGTGCCGGCGACCGCGATGGCGTGGCCGGGGTTCTCCGAGCGGCTGGGTCGGCTGGAGGAGGCGGTCGAGCTGATGCGGCGGCTGTGGACGGAGGAGCGCGTGACCTTCGAGGGCCGCTGGTACCGCACGGACCGCGCCACCGTCTACGACCGGCCCGAGCGTCCGCTCCCGGTCCTGGTGGCGGCGGCGGGGCCGCGGGCCGCCCGGTTCGCCGGCCGCGTCGGCGACGGGTTCATCACGACGAGCGGCAAGCCGGCCGAGCTCTACCGCGAGACGCTGCTGCCGGCGGTGGCCGAGGGGATCGAGAAGGCAGGGCGCGACCCGGACGCGTACGAACGCCTGCTCGAGGTGAAGGTCTCCTACGCGGCCGACATGGGGACGGCGATCGCCGATTGCCGCTACTGGGCGCCGCTGGCCCTGCCGGCCGAGGCCAAGCAGGGCGTCGACGACCCGCTCGAGCTGGAGCGGCTCGCCGACGCGGGGGACGTGCACCCCGAGAGCCGGTTCATCGTCTCGGCCGACCCGGACGAGGTCGCCGAGCGGATCGGCGCGAACGTCGCGCTCGGCTTCCGCCACCTCGTCGTCCACGGCCCCGGGGCCGACCAGGCCGGCTTCATACGCCGTTTCGCCGCCGACGTCATCCCGCGCCTGCAGGCGAAATTCAGCTGACCGCGGGCACGAGGTCGCGGCCGAAGAGCTCGACCGCGTCCAGGTCGTCGTGCAGCAGGTGCTGGAGCATCATCCGCTCGACGCCCGCGTCGGCCAGCTCGCCCAGCCGCGTGACCGCCTCGTCGACCGTGCCGCACACCCACCGGTCGCGGTTCTCGCGCAGGGCCGACGCGCCGTCGCCCGCCTCGTAGCCGCGGTCGACGAGCAGCTGCGCCCGGGCCTCCGCCTCGGCCGCATCGGCGCCGACCACCACCGTGCACATCGCGGAGAGGACGAGCGACGACGGGTCGCGGCCGTGGCGCTCGCAGGCCTCATCCATGCGCCGCCGCAGTCCGCGGCACTCCTCGACGGTGGGCGCGACGACGTTGTACTCGTGCCCCAGCCGCGCGGCCACCTCGACGGTGCGGCGCTTCCCTGCGCCGCCGATGATCAGCGGCGGGTGCGGCCGCTGCACCGGCTTCGGCAGCGCATCGCAGTCCTCGAGCCGGTAGTGGCGGCCCGAGTACGAGAACGATTCCGTCGTCCACTGGCCGACCATCACCTCGGCCTGCTCCTCGAAGACCTCCATGCGCTCGCCGAGCGCCGGGAACGGGAACCCGAATGCGCGGTGCTCGCGCTCGTACCAGCCGGCGCCGAGCCCGAGCTCGGCCCGGCCGCCGGAGATGTGGTCGACGGTGGTCGCGGCCCGGCCGAGCACGGACGGGTGCCGGAACGTGGCCGGCGAGACCATCGTCCCGAGCCGGATCCGCTCCGTGCGGGCCGCCAGGCCGGCGAGCGTCGTCCAGGCGTCGAGCGACCCGCGGGTGGAGCCTTCGTCCACCGAGACGTAGTGGTCGGAGCGGAAGAGACCGTCGAGCCCGACCCGCTCGCAGGTCTCCGCGAGCGCGACCCACTGCGGCCAGGTGACGTCCTCCTGGCCCTCGATCATCAGGCACAGACGCATGGCGGCTGACGCTAGCACGGCGCCACGGCCGGGCGACTTCACCGCACGTTTACGAATGGTTTTCCGGCCGGTAACCCATTCCCCCCGCCGGCGGGCGAGACTTCCGTCGCCGTACCGCTGCGGCGCGCTCCCCCGGGTGCGCCGCGACCAGGGTCTGGGCCGCTGAAGGTTTTCCCCGGAGGGGGAAACACGCCCGGGGCTCCGCTGTGAGGGGGCCCCGGGTCGTCTCCCCGCCTGAATAGCCGGTGCCTGGCCCGGTTATTCAGGCAACGGGCGTCGGAGGGCTCCGGATCGTCTAGTTTGCAAAGCCGCATGGCGAGGGCAGCGAGCCAAATCGCGGGCAGCGCCGCCGTCCCCGACGTCGACGGCAGGCGCAGGGTCGTGGTCGAGAACCTGCGGCCGTGCGTCGACGGCGGCCGGTTCTGCGTGAAGCGGGTCGCCGGCGACCAGGTCGAGGTGACCGCCGACGTCTTCGCCGACGGCCACGACGTCGTCGCCGCGGTCGTCCGCCACCGGTGCGAAGGCGAGCGCCGCTTCCGCGAGGTGCGCATGCGGCCGATCGGGAACGACCGCTTCGGCGCCTCGTTCCCGGTCGAGGTGCTCGGCCGGCACTCCTACGCGGTCCGGGCGTGGATCGACCGGTTCGCGACCTGGCGCGACCAGCTCCGCCGCCGGGTCGAGGCCAGCCAGGACGTGCGCATCGAGCTGGCCGTGGGGGCGGAGCTCGTCGAGGC
>JBKPMQ010000105.1:0-12248 GCA_046732235.1 Actinomycetota bacterium | reverse complement strand
GTGATTCTCGCACTGTTCGCCGGAGGCGTCTGGCTCGGGAGCGTCGTCGGCGGTTCCGGCGCTGCAGCGGCCGCCACGCGCACCATCCACGTGACCGGAAAGGTGACGACCGTCGACAGCACGGTGGAGGTCCGCGTCCCGGCGCAGACGGTGGTGATCAAGGGCAGCATCGTCTCCGTCCCGGCGACATCCGTGAAGCTGCGGCCCCACGTGGTGACGAAGACCATCACGCGCACGATCAGGACCGTCCGCCGGCTCCCGGGCAAGACCACCACGGTCGTGACCACCGTGGCGATCCCGACGACGGTCACCGAGACCGCCACGGGAACCACCGTCACGATCACGTCGACCGAGACGGTCACGTCCGACACGAGCACGACGTCGACCTCGTCGACCACGTAGGATCGGTGGGGCGATGAGCGTGCTCGCCCTCGTGCACATGCGCGGCAACACCGACCGGCTGCTCGAGGCGTCGGACAAGCTGTCCGAGGCGTTCGGGATGCCGGAAGGATTGATCGCCCAGGTGACCGCCCCGACCGACGAAGGCATCGTGCTGATGCAGCTGTGGGAGTCGGACGACCACCGCATGCGCGCGAACGACGACCCGAGCAACCGCGAGGCGCTCCAGGCAAGCGGGCTCCTGCGCGAGACGATCTCCGGCTCGGCCGAGGTGTGCGTCACCGACCGGATCAAGTTCGCCGACGTGGTCGCCGCGCCGCGGACGGGCGGCAAGCGGACGACGCGGGCCAGGGCGGCCGCGACGCCCGGCGATACCATGTGAGACCCCGCGGGCGTAGCTCAATGGCAGAGCAAGAGCCTTCCAAGCTCAAGACGGGAGTTCGATTCTCCTCGCCCGCTTCTCTTCTTCTTCTGGACGCATAGATGCACAGCTACAAGAAACCGACCCACGTGGCAGAAGCTACGATCCCGCCCGAAAGGGGGTGAGTGCGAACGGGTGCGCGCAGGTACTGGCTGGAGATCCCGACGGGCGATCTCAACGGCGAACGCGTGGAGGGACCAGACTTTGGGAACGTCCGCGCCGCGCGGAACTACCTGCGGAACCTCTGCGCGCAGATTGACGCGCGAGAGCTCAGGCGAGCCTCCTGGGCTGACACTCTCTACTTCCAGATCGTGCTCGAGGGCAAGCGCAAGTGGTATGGGGTCTGGGACGACGAGCACCGCGTGCTGATTCCGAAGGTGTGAAGGCCGCCAGGCGCTTGTCGTCACACGAGGACGACGCTGCTCGCGAGCACAAGGGTGAGCAGCACGAGGAAGCCCACGATGTCCACGATGAGTCCGAAGGTTGCGATCACGCCGCCCAGTCCGAACCCCCGGACGATCAGGGGAACGACGCGGTGACAGCCCAACCCACCTGAGCCGCCGAGGGAGGACGCCGGTGGTGGGATCACCAGGCCGGCCGCCGGGAAGGCGAGGCTGGCGAAGACGCCCCGACGCCGTCGAGAGCGTAGGTCGGGCGCGTCCGGCACTAGGAGACTTGAGCGCGAAAGCGAGTCGCGTCAGGCTGCCGCTCCCGGAAGCTGTGGGCGGACATGGAAGGATGGCCGGGCGTGATGCCGCCCACCGCCTTGCACGTCGTGAATCTCCGTGTGTGTGTGTCTTCCGTGAACGCCGGCGCCCGTGACCCGACCAATGCGCCCCCACCAGGCTCATCGGTGCGACGGAGACCTTCCTCGATCAGAATTGGGTCGCGAGCACCGCGTCTTTCTCGGCGTTGAATTCGTCGTCGTTGAGCACACCCCTGTCGTGCAGCGATGCCAGTCGCTCCAGGTCGGCATACCGGCCGGCTGCCGCCGATGTAGCGACCGGGGCGGGGGCCGACGGCTGCCGCCGGTCATGAGCAGAGGGAAGTGTCTGCGTGAGTCGCTCGTGCAAGCGGTGGCCGAGGTCACGGTCGGTGTGATCCGGAAAGTCCCGTACCGCCAGTCGGCGCAGCGCTTCGATCCCGATCGCTCCAAGGATGATCAGGATGGGTGCGATGAGCGGGTCACCGGCCGCGGGCACCGGCCCCCACGCCAGCAGTACCAACACGATGCCGGCATAGGTGCCGTACGCGATCAAGGGGTCGCGTAGGTACGGAGTGAGGTTCCTGCGCGTGGAGACGGCGCGCCGACCGGGGCCGGCGAACCAGGTGCCGATCAAGAGCAGCAGCCCCACGATCACCGTGGTCAGGTTGGCGGCTCCCAGACGCTCGGTGGCAACCCACCAGATGGCATGACCGGCGTCCCGGTTCTGGGGCAGCGTGGTCAACGAGTCGATCAGCGCGTCCCCGACAACACGGCGCACAAAGATCAGCACTAGAGCCGCGGCCAGCACCCCGATCGCGACCGCGCGCAGGGTCTTTCGGCGATTCCGCGAGACGGCCACCGCGATCGCGAACACGGCGATGCCCAGCACTCCAAGCGGAATCGCCGCCAGCCGCAGGAATTTCACGCCGGATTGCGCCGCCTTCAACTGGTCGCTCCGCAACAACACGATCTTCCCGGTGTCCGACGGGAGCGTGACCGCGCCGTTCGTGCGCTGGCTCAGCGTGCTCGACAGATCCCCGACGATCGGGCTGAGATCGATCGATACCGTCCCGCTCGCGGTCGACAACGGCCCGGACCCACCGTCCAGGATCCGCATCAGCTGATTGTGCGCGCGAAGGTTCGCGACACGCCACAACTCCACCACTCTTGGACGCGGCAGACCGGCGGCCACCGCACGCTGAATATATGGCTCCGCGCCCACCGCGATCGGCCCTGCCAACAGTTGCAGCCGCGGCGGAAGCGCTTGCGACAGTGCCGCCGGCACGTCGACATTGGTATACAGCTGATCGACCAGATACTCGGACAGCGCTGTCCGCACCGCCGGCTGCTCCAGCGCCTTCGTGCTGGTATTCGACCAAGCGCTCGAGCCGAGCGCGACCTTGTCAACCCACGTCGCGAAGATCGCGACGCACAGCATCAGTGAGCCCAGAAGTACGAGCGCTCCGAGGGAGAGCTTGCGGCGACGGCTGTTTCCCGACGGGGCGCCGCTGCTTGGCCGGCGCGCGGCGGCTTGTGACGTTGGCTCAGCAACCATGGTGCTTCCTAGGCGTTGATCGCGTGGCCGGCGAGGGCTTGGTGGAAGTGTTTATGGAGCTCGTCCTCGTGTTCGTCGGTGGGGTGGGGGTTGACGTCGAAGACCACCTTGCGCACCTTGCCGGTGAACGCGAACGGTGATTTGTCGGCATAGCTGCGGTCGACTGGCATGCCGTTGTCGCGGCCGATGTCCATGCCCGCGTAGCCGGAGAAGCGGACAGGAGCGGTGTGCTCGATGCGGCCACTCCCGACCACCTCGTCATCGACGTAGAGCGTCACCTGGCCGCCGGTGGCCGGCGTGGGCGCGTCGGCCGCGAATTCCATTCGCACGTTGACGGTACCTGTCGGCAGCGGCGCTTCTGACTCCTGCTTGAACTCCATCACGCCGACGAACGAGTATGTGTGCTTGAGCTTGCCGTCCTGGACGAAGAGCGAGAAGCCGCCCAGGTGGTCGGCCTCGGCCACGATCACGCCTTCGGCGCCGCCATGTGGGATCTCGAGTTCGGCGCTGATCGTGTACGAGTGGTTGAAGATGCGTGGGATCACCCCCGACGCGACGTTCTGGACGTCGCCGTAGTAGGTGAACTGTGACTGGGTGGGCGGTGGCGGCGTCATCCCGAAGAAGGTGGTGAGCCCCCCGAGCAGCGGGAGGACGTCGTATTTCTCGGCTTCCCGCCAGAACAACTCCTGGAGCTCTTTCACCTTCTCCGGGCGCTGGTCAGCCAGGTTGTTGGCCTGGGTGAAATCTTCTGGCAGGTAGTAGAGCTCCGCGGGATCCTTGGCGGGATCCCAGACGCCCGGTGCGAATCCCCTGATCGTTTCGGGGTCGACCTTCCAGGGGATGCGAGGCATCATCCACGAGAGCCACCAGCCGTCCTTATACATTCCTCGGTTCCCGAGGATCTCGAAGTACTGCTGCGTGTGTCGTTCGGCGGCGTCGGCGGCGTTGAGGGAATAGATCAGGCTCGTGCCGTGCATCGCCTTCTGCTCCACGCCGTCGATGTGCGTCGGCTGCGGTATGCCGGCCGCCTCGAGGATGGTGGGGCCGATGTCGGTGACGTGGGTGAACTGGGAGCGGAGCTCACCCGGCTGCTCGATGCCCTTGGGCCAGTGGACGACCATCGGGTCGCGTGTGCCACCGAGGTGTGAGGCGACCTGCTTGCCCCACTGGAACGGGCAGTCGCCGGCCCATGCCCACGCCGCGGAGTAGTGCGGCGCCATCATCTCGGTGCCCCAGGCGTCCAGGCCGCCCCACTTGAGCACGAGTTGGGCCTGCTGTTCGTCGGTCAGCGGGATTCCGTTGAGCATCGTCCATTCGTTGAACGTGCCGGTGAGCGTGCCCTCCATGCTTGCGCCGTTGTCACCCCAGATGTAGATGACGAGCGTGTTTTCGAGTTCCCCCATCTCATCGATCGCGTCGATCACACGGCCGATGTTCCAGTCGGTGTTCTCGCTGTAGCCGGCGTACACCTCCATCTGGCGCGCGTACAGGCGCCTCTGGTTCTCGTCGAGCGAGTCCCAGGCCGGCATCGCCTCGGGCCTCGCCGTCAGCTCCGCATCTGAGGGAACAACGCCGAGCCGCTTCTGCCGCTCGATTGTCTCCTCGCGCAGCTTGTCCCAGCCTTGGTCGAACGCGCCCTTGTACTTCTCCGACCACTCGGGCGGCACCTGATGCGGCGCGTGGCTGCACCCGGTCGAGAAGTACGTGAACCACGGCTTGTCCCCGCCGTGGGCGCGCACGCCGTGCAGCCATTCGATCGTCTTCTCGGCCATCGCGTCGGGGAGGTAGAAGTTGTCGTCCTCCGGGACGCCGATCGCGGTGTTGTTCTCGACGATTACGGGGTCAAACTGGCCGGATTCGCCGCCTAGGAAGCCCCAGAAGTAGTCGAAGCCGAGCGCGTTTGGCCAGCGGTCGAACGGCCCTGCCGGGCCTTGCATGTCGTCGGGCGTCAGGTGCCACTTCCCGAAACAGGCCGTCGAGTAGCCGTTCCCCTGCAGCGTCTTGACGAACGGCATGCAGTCCTTCGGCAGCATGGCCGAGTACCCTGGGAACGGCCCCGCGAACTCACTGACCATGCCATACCCGACCGCGTGGTGGTTTCGCCCGGTCATCAACGCCGCCCGCGTCGGCGAGCACAACGCCGTCACGTGAAAGCTGTTGTATGCGAGTCCGCCGTCGGCCAACCGCTCGAGCGTCGGGGTACTGATTGGCCCGCCGAAGGCGCTCGGGTTGCCGAAGCCCGCATCGTCGGTGAGGATCAGCAGCACGTTTGGCGCGCCGTCAGGGGGAGAAAGCGGCGCGACGTAGTCCCAGTCCGGCTGTGAGCCATCGAGCGTGCGCTTCACCACGCCGTCGAATCGCGGACGCCGGATCGGCAGCTTTGTGCGGTCTGTGGTGTGCTTACTCAAGGGCTGGTCCTCCGTGTCGTGCGGTGCCGTCGAGGCTGTCCGCCAGTCGGTTCGCGAATGTCCGGGCCTCGGCGACGACCGAGAGTGAACTGGTCGACGGGATGCTGACGCCTCGGGGCTAGGTAGGGCGTTCATCGTGCGCTCTTGGAGCGCCCCTGCTCACGCGTGGTGTCACGCATGAGCAGGGCCACACCCGATTCGATGGTCTTCACGGGCCGTCTAGTGCCCGTGAATAACCCGATCAGCGGCGACGTGCCACGCGTCGAGACGTACGTCGTGCCACTCTGCGAGAACCGAGCATCTGACTCCCCTTTCGGCCGTCGTGGGTTAGCGGGCCGTGGACTTCGCGGCCGTGGTCTCCATGGCGTGCAGCTGCTCAGCCTCCGCAGCCGACACCAGTCCGATCTCGACCAGGTCAAGCGGGCTGATGAACCCGTCGCTGATCCGGAAGCCGCCGGCGCGCGCGATCGCGTCGCGAAGCGGCACCGCCCAGTGGTGCTCGAGCAGGATCAGGGCCGCGGCCGAGTCGTTGGGAATCTCCCCGAGCACATCCCACGCGGTGTCGTCGGAGAACACCTCCAAGCCGGCTTCACCTGCCTCGGCGCCCGCGATCGCGCCCGCCTCTGCACCGTCCTCACCATCGATGCCGAGTCCGATCAATGCGCCGACCTTGCTGCCAAGCTCGATCGCCTCGTCCTTGGAGAGCGTGCTCAAATGGAGAACCTCCATCTCTCCGTCGGTGTCCTTGTGCACTGCCAACGCGTCGATCACACGCACCGTGTCCGACTCCTTCAACCGCTCCAGCTCGGCGACGATCTCGCCGTGAAACTCTGGCTGCTCGAATCCCAATACGATCAGCTGTACAGGGCCTATCGCCATAGGTACCTCTCCTCCCGATGTTCGTCCCAGCCTGCCGCTCGTCGATCGCTGCAGACCGTTCAGTACGTCGAGTCTTGCAGAGCCCCCAGTGACCGCGGTGGCGAACGGCGGGGTTCACCCGGGTGAATCGGACCGGCCCCGCGGTCTCATGGCCTTGCGAGGTCACCCGGGTGAATTGCCGCTCTCGACCGGATCAATGAGCGTTCGCCGCCTGCCGTGTGGCATCCTGACCTACGGACCGCGCATCGCCCGGAACCAGAGAGACCGTCGCGATGCCCGAAGCGGAGACCGAACGGTGGCTAGCGGGAGGGAAGCATGTCATTTCGTGATCGAGCGCGGAAAAAGCTCCAGGAGCATGCGCAGGTGCAGTCCGGTGACGGCGACGCGCCCGCTGATGGCCAGGACGGCCAGACCGACGCGGCAGCCGAGGCCGAGCAGCCCGCGTCGGCGCCTGCCCAGGCGGATTACGCGGCCGAACTCGAGCAACTTGCGCAACTCAAGGAGCAGGGAATTCTCACCGAGGAGGAATTCACGGCGAAGAAGGACCAGATCCTGGGAATCTGATCCGAGCGTTGGAGCGATCGTCCGGTCGCACGCCCGGCCGGACATCGCGGTGGTCGGCTGCTCTTGGGAGAGCGTCATCCGAACCGGATGAGTGACCGTGCCACGACGGCGCATAGATTGGTGCGTGCGCGTCTAGTGCCCGTGGTTGATGCCGGCCTTTGGTGGGGGACGGGGTGGTGCGATGGTCTTCGGTGACAACGATCAGCCGCTGGGTCAGCACGACGGCCCGCGTCGGCTGGGAGCTCGACGATCTCCCCGGCGTTCTCCGGCACGCTGGCCATCGCGACCGCGCGGATCTGTAACGCTCGAGTTCGCCCGTCGAGATGGGGATCGGTGGTGAGGCGACGGCGCTCGAGCCGCCGCCGGGCGGTCAAATCGCACCCCCCAACTCTTCGAATCCGCCCCCCGACCCACGCGCGAGGAGGATCCCCCGCGGCGGGCCGGTTGCCCGGATTACACGTTTTCGTGCCCGGGCTCGTCGCCGGAACACGCGGGCGTCCGCCCGAGCATGGATAGATCCGTCCGCGCCTCGTTGGTACCGAGGACGATGGCGTCTCTCGACCGGCCGCCAACAGAATGGGTGCTAAGCGAGGCGAAGCTGGCGCCACCGCGTGCCCGTCGGGGCGTGATTCCACGGCCGCGATTGTTCGCCGAACTCGACAGCTTGGGCGACGTCGAGCTGACGCTCGTGAGTGCGGCCGCCGGGTTCGGCAAGACCGTCGCCGTCGCCTCGTGGCTGGATCAGCGCCCCGACCTGGCGGTGGCGTGGGTGACGCTCGATGAGAGCGACGACGATCCTCTGCGACTGTGGACGGCCGTGGCCACGGCGGTCGACCGGCTGCGGCCGGGGATCGCACGACCCGCGCTTGCGACGCTGCGGACGCCCCGCTGCCAGATCGAGACGGCGGTCGATCAACTGCTAAACGGGATGGCGGGCTATGACGGCCGGGTGGTGATCATCCTCGATGACCTTCATTACGTGGCCGGCAGCGGTGGCCTGCGCTTGCTCGCATATGCGGTCGAGCGACTGCCGCGAACGACGCGGATTGTGGCGACGACACGCTCCGATCCGGCGATTCGGCTGGGCCGGTTGCGGGCGCACGGAGAGCTCGCAGAGCTGCGCACGCGCAACCTTGCGTTCACGCTGGAGGAGACAAGTGCGTTCCTGGCCGACCATCCCGTGGGCCCGCTCGAGCGCGAGGATGTGGGGCTTCTGGTGGAGCGTACAGAGGGCTGGCCGGCCGGCATCGCGCTCGCCGCAATGTGGCTCGCTCGGTCGGAGAACCCACGCGACGACCTGCGTCAGTTCTCCGCAACCAATCGCCATGTCGCCGACTACCTCACATCCGAAGTGCTCGACGCGTTGGATGACGATGTCCGAGCGTTCCTGACCACGACATCGGTGCTGCGACGGTTTAGCGCCGAGCTTTGCGACGTCGCGCTAGAGGCGGATGATTCCGCCGAGCGGCTGGCGGCGCTCGCGCAATCGAACCTGTTCATCGTGCCCCTGGACGGGCACGGTGAGTGGTATCGCTATCACCATCTGTTCCGGGAGCTGTTGATGGCCGAGCTGGCGAGCACCGGGCCCGCCGCATCGGCGATCACCATTCACAAGCGCGCGGCACGCTGGTTCGTTGAGCGCGGTCTGATCGAGGACGCGCTCGAACACATCGCAGCAACGGATGATCCGCCCGCACTCGCCGATCTGCTGGAGGATCAGCATCGAGAGCTCGTCCGCAACGGCATGGCCGAGACCTTTCTGCGCTGGCTCGAACGGCTACCCGGCTCGGAGCTCGCCCGGCGCCCGACGCTCGCAGCGATCGCGGGACTCACCTCTGGGCTGGTGGCGCAGGCGGCGACCGTCCGCAGACGGTACGCGGCCGTGGCCGAAACCGGAGCCGCGGCGCTAGCCCATCCTGAACGCCTGTATGTCGAAAGCGTCGTCGCGCTCACGCGCGGGGCGCTACTGGATCACGACCTAGTCACGGCGCTCGAAGAGGCGGAGAACGCTGCACACCTCGCACGCCGCTGCGGGGACGAGCTCGTGGTGCCGACGCTGGCGGTTATCGCGTATGGAAGGTACCTGACCGGTGATCACCTCCTCGCGCGCGCGGCCGTAGACGAGGCGCTCGGACGGCCGGAGGCGCACGAACGCCCTCACGGACTCGTTTTCGCCCACGGTGTGCATGCCTTGCTCGAATCGGATGGCGGCCGACCGCAGACTGCCGAGGACGAAGCTCGCAGCGGCGTCATGCTCGCACGCGAACTCGGTCTCTCGGGCGCGTGGTCGGCCGGCATCGTGCATCACGCGTTGGGTCAGGCCCTGCTCGCCCGTGGCAACGCGCAAGACGCAGAGCGGGAGCTGGAGCGGGCGTGCGCGCTGCGGCACGCTGGCGAGCCGCGGCTCGATTGGATCCACTCCTTGATCCAGCTCGCCCGGGCGCGAATCGCGCGGGGCCGGCTGACGCTCGCTGCATCAGAGCTCGCCACCGCACGAGAGGCGCTGACCGCGTTTGCCGATGCGGGCCAGCTCCCGCAGATGGCAGCGGATGTGGATCTCGCCCTGGCAGAAGCGCTTGCCGGGAACCAGCCCATGATCGAGCCACCGAGTGCCGCCGAGCTTTCAATCCTGCGCCTGATGGCCAGCGACCTTTCGCAACGCGAGATCGGCGACGAACTCTTCCTCTCCCTCAACACCATCAAGACGCACTCCCGGAAGCTCTACAACAAGCTCAGAGCCCACTCCCGGGAGGAGGCGGTGCACAAGGCGCACATCCTCGGCCTGATCGAGCCCGCGAGCCCCCCCGAGCAGACGCGACCACCTTCGGCGGGCGCGCCGAGCGCGTCGGTCAGTGCCGAAACGCCGAGTCGCGTTCGGCCGGCGTCACGCTGATCAGCTGGAGCCCAAACGCGGCAACCGTGTCGAGAAGCCCTTGCAGCTCCGCTTGGTCTCGCACCACCCCGACGATCGCCGTCGTGCCAGCGGCGATCTCGAGCCGGTAGGGATCGAACACCGCCGCGAACCGCGGGCCAAGCTCACCCTCCACCACCACGCTGTACTGACATGGCTTCACGCGGGCGCCTTGTGGGTGTTCGCGACCTCGGCGGCGTCGTCAACCGCGCCTGGGCGCCGAGCCTGACCCGGTTCGCTGCCCATGGGCGGTCCTCCTTCCTGCGGGCCGTCCCGCGTAGATGCCGATGTGCCAGCATGCCACACACTTGAGATCGAATTGTGGACGCATGCGACCCCGACGCGATTTAACCCGGGTGATCACGCGCTTTTTCCCAACGGATGTCTGATTCACCCGGGTGAAACCCGGCCAGACGGCCCGGCAGACCGCTCGTGACGACGTAGTGTGAGCCAGTTGGCGAACCTGCCAGATCACCCTTCGAGAGAAGAGAGGCGCACGTGGCGCTGTCGACGAGCTATCCCCCGTTCCTCGACGTACTGTGGACGATGGCGGTGTTCTTCGCGTGGGTCGTCTGGTTCTGGCTGTTGATCACGGTGTTCGCAGACGTGTTCCGCAGGCATGACGTTGGTGGCGGCACCAAGGTGCTGTGGCTGATCTTCGTAATCATCCTGCCCTACCTCGGTGTCCTCATCTACCTCCTCGCAAACAACGAAGGCATCGCCGAGCGCCGGATGAGAGACGCCCAAGTGGCGCAGCAACAGACCCACGCTCGCGTCAGCTCGGTCGCCCCCGCCACCGGCGCAGCGGAAATCGAAAGGGCCAAACACCTGCTCGGCAGCGGCGCGATAACCCAACCCGAATTCGAGGGGCTGAAGGCCAAGGCGCTGGCGATGTGAAGTCCACTCTGGAGACCTAATGACCTCACAAAGCCCACCACCCGCGGCCCGTGGGGCGGATGTCCCAGATCACGCAGACAGGTGGACTGGAGATGCCCTCATGCACAGCGGTGGAGTCGGGTCGCCGACCACAGCCGCTGATCACATGCTCGTCGCTTCGCTCGAGTCGCCCAAGAACATGGTGTGGATCCCCGGCGGCGAGTTCCTCATGGGCTCAGAGGATTTCTATCCGGAGGAGCGGCCCCAGCATCGCGTCGTCGTTGACGGCTATTGGGTGGACGAGCACCCGGTGACGGTGGCAGAGTTCCGGCGGTTCGTGAAAGCGACCGGGTACGTAACCTGGGCTGAACGTGCACCTGATGCAGCCGACTATCCCGACGCTCCCGTGGACATGCTGGTCCCCGGGTCTTTGGTGTTCACCGGCGCAACGAAGCCCGTCGACCTCGCCGACTATCGCAATTGGTGGTCGTGGGTGATCGGTGCCCAGTGGCGCCACCCAGAAGGCCCTGGCAGCACGCTACACGGACGCGAGCTACACCCGGTCACGCACGTCTCCCACGGAGACGCGGCCGCATACGCGGCGTGGGCAGGCAAGGAGTTGCCCACCGAGGCTGAATGGGAGTTCGCCGCCCGTGGCGGGCTCGAAGGAGCGGTCTTTTGCTGGGGGAACGAGTTCGCGCCCAAAGGGCGGATGATGGCGAACACATGGCAGGGCGAGTTCCCCTGGCAGAACCTCCTGCTGGACAAGTACGAGCGCACGTCGCCCGTCAAGCGGTTTCCGCCCAACGGCTACGGGCTCTACGACATGGCCGGCAACGTCTGGGAGTGGACTGCAGACTTTTTCACCCCTCGCCACTCCGACGGCGGTCACCGGCCCTGTTGCACACCGCGAAATCCGAGGGTCGCCTCGGCCGATCAGAGTTACATGGTGGGAGCACCCGGCGAGCACATCCCCCGTCGCGTCACGAAGGGCGGTTCCCATCTCTGCGCGCCCAACTACTGCCTGCGCTTCCGGCCCGCGGCGCGACAGGGGGAGCCGGTGGACACGACAACCAGCCACATCGGCTTCCGCTGCGTGGCTCGCCGAGCCGCACCGACCTCGTCATTGGTGTCGTCGTCCTTGTGATAAGCGCGCTGTTGTGGTTGTGGCTGCGTTCCTCGCTCTCTCGGTCATCGTGAGCCTGTTCGGGATGGTCAACACCCGTGCTCTCTGTGTTCGAACGGACACGCGAGATCGGGATGCTGCGGGCGATCGGTGTCAGCCGTCGCCAACTGAGGCGGATGATCCGCCACGAAAGCATCATCACCGCCTTGATCGGAGCAGCGCTCGGACTACCGCTCGGCGTGCTCCTCGCGGCGATTCTGACGCGAGGGCTCGCAAGCCAGGGGATCTCGTTCCATGTGCCAATCACCCAGCTCGCGATCTTCACCGCGGGTCGCCGTGATCGTCGGGATCCTGGCGGCAGTTCTCCCAGCACGCCGGGCCTCACGGCTCAACGTCCTCGAAG
>JBKPMQ010000104.1:0-7198 GCA_046732235.1 Actinomycetota bacterium | reverse complement strand
GGGCACGGTCGCTCAGCTCCACCGTCACCTGGGCGCCGCCGCCGGGCCCGTTCGCGACCCGCAGCGAGCCGCCCAGCACGCGCGCCTGGGCGGCCGCGATCGCAAGGCCGAGACCAATGCCGTGGCCGCGGGCCGTGTCGCCGGTGGCGAACCGCTCGGTCGCGCGCGCGAGCATTTCGGGCGCAAAGCCGGGCCCGGAGTCGGACACGACGATCGCGCGCCCGCGCACGCCGACGACGACCGGCGGCGCGCCGTGGCGGGCGCTGTTGTCGAGCAGGTTGTCGATGATCCGCTCCAGCCGGCGGGGGTCGGTGAACGCCCGGACCGGCTCCGGGGCGTCGACGCCGACCCCGGGACGATGCGCGACCAGGCTGCGCACGAACGCGTCGACCTCGACCCAGCGCAGATCGGCGGTGACGGCGCCGTTCTCGAGCCGGGAGATCTCGAGGAGGTCCTCGACCAGGGTGTGGAGGCGCGAGACCCGCTCGCGCACGACGGCCCCGACCTGGTCGGGTTCGAGCAGGCTCGCCGCAGCGACCAGCCCCGTCACCGGCGTCCGCAGGTCGTGGGCGACGTTCGCGACGAAGCGCTGCTCGTGCTCGATCCGCTCCTGGAGCGAGTCCGCCATGCGGTCCATCGCGGCGCCGAGCGCGGCCACCTCGTCTGAGCCGCGCGCGTTCACCCGGGTGGAGAGCGACCCCGCCGTCACCTGCTCCGCTGCCGCCGCCGCCACGCGCAGCCGCCGCGACAGCCGCCAGGCCAGCGCCGCGCCGAGGAGAGCGCCCCCGCCGGCGCCCGCCAGGCCTACCTCGATCAGCGTCCGGCGCAGGTCGGCGATCGTGGCCTGGTCGGCGGCGAACGACACGCGCACGTAGACGCCCTCCGGCGCGCGCGCCGACGGCACACCCGCCCAGATGTACGGCCGCCCGTTCACGGCACCCTTGAACGTCGCCACGTGGCGCCCGCCGACGGCCCGCCGCAGCGGCGCCGGCACCCCGTGCCCGCGGCCGACCATCGATCCCGGCGAGAGCACGTCGAACCGGTCGTAGAACCTCCCCGCGTCGCGGGCCGAGGAGACCGCCTTCGCACGGGCCCGGTCGAGCAGGTCCTGCTGGGTGAGCTCGTACACCACCAGGCCGACCGCGGCCGCCACGAGCCCCGCCAGGAGCGCGAACGACAGCGCCAGCCGCAGGCGCAGGCTCATCCCGGTCGCACCAGCTTGTACCCCGCTCCGCGCACCGTCTCGATCGCGTCGGCGCCGATCTTGCCCCGCAGCCGGCGGACGTGCATGTCCACCAGGCGCGTGTCCCCCGACCACACGTAGCCCCACACGTTCTCGAGCAGCTGCTCGCGCGTCAACACGATGCCGACGTTCTCGGCCAGCTCGAGCAGGAGCCGGTACTCGGTCGGCGTCAGCGAGAGCACGAGGCCGTCGCGCGTCACCACCATCCCCTTGGGGTCGATCTCGAGATCGCCGAAGCGCAGCCGGCCGCCCTCGGCGAGACGGCTCGCGCGGCGCAGCACGGCGCGCAGGCGCGCCGCCAGGATCGGCGGCTCGAACGGCTTCGTGACGTAGTCGTCGGCGCCCGCCTCGAGGCCGAGGACGACGTCGATCGGGTCGGTGCGGGCCGAGAGCATCACGATCGGGACGACGCTGCGGGCGCGGATGCGGCGACAAACCGTGACGCCGTCCATGCCCGGGAGCATCACGTCGAGGAGCACGACGTCGGGCGTGCCGCGGTCGAACGCGTCGAGCCCGGCCTGGCCGTCGCCGGCGGTCTCGACGACGAAGCCGTCGCGCTCGAGCGTCATCCGCGTCATCTCGCGGATGGTGGGGTCGTCCTCGACGAGCAGCACGCGGTTCACGGACCAATCATCGCCCGAGCATCGGTCGCTGTCACGCCCGCGAGGGCGCCGTTACCGAGCCGATACCGACCCGACTACGACCCGGGACGCGTGGTCAGTGCTCGGGGTCGACGTCGTCCGGCGTGCGCGGCGTGACCGTGGAGCCCTGGAGCTGGCCGCGCTCGCTCGTCGCTGCCTTGCCCAGGCGGCGGTACCGCGGGTCGCGCACCGGCGCGTCGACGACCGCGACCTCGCGCGTCGTGCCGAGCATGAGGCCGAAGAGCGCGAACATCACGCCCAGCGCCGCCGGCAGCCCGAAGGCGACCGAGAACGGGTTCGAGGCGCTGCCCGTGATGACGTTCGAGCCGATCGTGTACTCGACGAGGAAACCGGTCACCCAGCCGACGACGAAGCCGATGACGAGCCCGCCGAGCTGGCGCTTGCGCCGCCCGTGGCGCCCGCCCGGGCCTTCCTGCTGGCTCAGTGCCCCGGAGGGCGGTTGAACATCTGTGGCCATGCGGGGTCTCTACCCCGCCCGCGAGCAGGAATAACGCCGAACCGGGGTCAGACCCCGAACGGCGGGCGTGGCAGTTTCGTGACGCCTTTTGCGTGGGGTCTGACCCCGTCAGGTGCGCTCGGCGTGCGCGTAGGCCTCGACGGCCCGCTCGCGCGCGCGGGTGGCGCATGCCAGGCCGGGACGGAGCCGTTCCAGATGCGCGTCGGCCATTGCGTGACGCGAGAGCATGCTCACGTTCAGCTGGGCGAGCGTCGCCGCGGAGCGGGCGGCCGCCTCGGCCAGGAGCGCGCCGGTGATCGCGTCGCCCTCCAGGTTGCGGTTCCCGCGCGCGGCCACGTCGGCGGCCAGGGTCGCCACCTCGGCCGCGATCTCGAGCACCTGCATGGGGCAGTCGATCGCCCCGCCGACGGCGACGTCCAGCCGGGCGGTGCGGTCGGGGCCCGTGGACATGCGCAGCGCCTCGAGCACCTGGGCGTAGGCGGCGCCGTCGGCGTCGGCCAGCGCAGCCGCCCGTCCGCGCAGCTCGTGCGCCCGCGCGCCCACACCGTCCAGCAACCCGCTCGTGTCGAACGCGGCGGCCATCTCCACCAGCCCGGCCGCCATCGCACAGGTGACCGCCGCCACCGACCCCCCGCCGGGCGCGGGCGTCCTGGACGCCAGCCGGTCGAGGAACCCGGCGAGCGTGTCGGTCAGGTACGCCGCCGACCCGGGGTCGGGGTCGCTAGAAGAGCCCAACAGTCCTTCCGTCCTCGTCGATATCCACGTTCAGGCGCGGGGGAACCAGGGTTCCCCCGCGAGCCCCCTCCGTCTTCCCAAAGGGTTCGGGGATGCCGTTAGAAGAGCCCAACAGTCCTTCCGTCCTCGTCGATGTCCACGTTGAACCCGGCCGGCGTCTTGCCGAGGCCCGGCATCTGCATGATGTCGCCGCACAGCGGGGTCAGGAAGCCGGCACCGGTGTACGGGCGGATGTCGCGCACCGGGATCCGGAACCCGGTCGGGGCGTTGACGAGCGCCGGGTCGGCCGAGAGCGAGAGGTGCGACTTCGCCATGCAGATCGACAGGTTGTCGAGCCCGTCGCGCGTGTACTGCTCGATCTTCTGCCGGGCGGCGGGCAGGAAGTCGACCCCGTCCGCCTGGTAGACGCGGGCGGCGATCTTCTCGATCTTCACGTCGATCGGATCGGAGTCGTCGAACGTGAACGCGAAGGTGTTCGGCTGGTCGCACGCGTCGGCGACCGCCTCGGCCATCTCGGCCGCGCCGTCGCCGCCCTTGGTGAAGCCCTCGTTGAGGACGGCGGCGTGGGCGCCGTGCTCCATCCCGAGCTTCTGCACCAGCGCCACCTCGGCGTCGGTGTCGCCGGGGAAGCGGTTGGCCGCAACGACGCAGGGCAGGCCGAAGTGCTTGACGTTCTGGATGTGCCGGGCGAGGTTGGCCGAGCCGACCTCGATCGCCTTCAGGTTCTCCGACTCGGAGTTGCGCGGGTCGTCCTCGAGCCCGGCGTGGTGCTTGAGCGCCTTCGCCGTCGCGACGATCACGACCGCGCTCGGCAGGAAGCCGCCGGCGCGGCAGACGATGTCCATGAACTTCTGCATGCCGAGATCGCTGCCGAAGCCGGACTCCGTCACGACGTAGTCGCCCAGCTTGCGTCCGACGAGGTCGGCGACGATGGAGCTGTTGCCGTGGGCGATGTTGCCGAACGGGCCGATGTGCATGAAGCACGGCTGGCCCTCGAGCGTCTGGATCAGGTTCGGCTTGAGCGCGTCCTTCAAGAGCACCGTCATGGCGCCGGCGCAGCCCATCTCCTCGGCGTACACGGGCTTGCCCTCGACGTCGTAGCCGACCGTGATGCGGCCGATGCGCTTGCGCAGGTCCTGCAGCGACGTGGCCATGCCCATGATCGCCATCACCTCGGAGGCGGCAACGATGTCGAAGCCGGTCTCGCGGGGGAGGCCGTGAGTGGGGCCGCCGAGGCCGGAGACGATGTTGCGCAGGTGGCGGTCGTTCATGTCGACCGCGCGCCGCCACGTGACCCGGTGGGGGTCGATGCCGCGCTCGTTGCCGTAGAACATGTGCCGGTCGATGAAGGCCGCCAGCATGTTGTTCGCGGCTGCGATGGCGTGGAAGTCGCCGGTGAAGTGCAGGTTCAGATCCTCCATCGGGACGACCTGCGTGAGGCCGCCGCCCGCCGCCCCGCCCTTGATGCCGAAGATCGGGCCCAGCGACGGCTCTCGCAGGCACAGCACCGGCCGCTTCCCGATCCGGCCCAGCCCCTGCGTGAGCGAGACCGACGTCGTCGTCTTGCCCTCCCCCGCCTTGGTCGGCGTGATCGCCGAGACGCACACGATCTTGGCGTCGGGCGTCCCGGCCAGGCGGTCGAGCGCGCTCAGATTGACCTTGGCCTTGTACTTCCCGTAGAGGTCGACCTCGTCCTCCTCCAGGCCGATCTCGCGGGCGATGTCCATGATCGGTCGGAGGGTCGCTTCCTGTGCGATCTCGAGGCTCGACTTCAACGCGTTCTCCTTGGTTGGGTCAGTGCGATACAGCTGCGGCGCCGCGCTCGGACACGAGCTCGTTCTCGTAGAAGCGCGACAGCCGGAACGGTGCGATCAGGTCGGGCGTCTTGCCCGTGGCGGCCAGCTCGGCCATCGTCTTGCCGACGATCGGCGAGGCCTTGAAGCCGTAGGTGCCCCAGCCGGCGTCGATCAGGAAGCCGTCCGCCTCCGTGACGCCCATGATGGGGGCGTAGTCCGGCGACACGTCGCAGAGGCCGGTCCACTGACGCAGGATGCGGGCGCGGCCGAGCATCGGCAGGAGCTCCACCATGTGCATGGCCAGGTCCTCGATGAACCGGAACGTGCCCTTGTCGGAGTAGCCGGAGTAGGGCTCGATCTCGGACCCCATCACGAACTCGCCGCGGTCGGACTGCGAGATGTAGATGTGCAGCGTCCCCGAGACGATGATCTTGCGCAGGAGCGGCTTCACCGGCTCGGTCACGCACGCCTGGAGGATGTGGGTCGTGATCGGCACCTCGATCCCGGCCAGGCGGCCGACCAGCGTCGACCAGCCGGACGTGCACGAGATCACCGTGCCGGCGGAGATCTGCCCCCGGTTCGTCTCGATCCCCGTCACCCGGCCGTTCTGGCGCGTGATGCCGGTGACCTGCGTGTAGGGGTGGATCTCGACGCCGAGCCGGTCGGCCTCCTTCGCGTAGCCCCACACGACCGCGTCATGGCGGATGATCCCGCCCGGCGGGTGGTAGAGGGCGGCCAGGATCGGGAACGTCGGGTGGTCGGAGACGTCGAGCATCGGCTCGAGCTCCTTGATCTCGTCGGGGTAGATCACCCGCGAGTCGACGCCGAGCAGCCGGTTCACCTCGGCCCGCTCCATCATCGTGTTCACCGACCGGTCGGAGTGGGCCAGCGTCAGATGGCCGTGCTGGGAGAACAGCATGTTGAAGTTGAGGTCCTGCGAGAGCGTCTTGTAGAGCTGGACGCTGGCCTCGTAGAAGCGCGTGCCCTCGGGCGTCAAGTAGTTCGAGCGGATGATCGTCGTGTTGCGGCCCGACGCGCCCGCGCCGATGTAGCTCTGCTCGACCACGGCGACGTTCTTCATGCCATGGTCCCTCGCCAGGTAGTAGGCGGTGGCCATGCCGTGGGCGCCGCCGCCGATCACGATCGCGTCGTAGCTCGCCCGCAGCGGGTGCGACCGGAAGAACCTGTGCTTGCGCAGCAGCCCGATCACGCCGTCTGCTCCTGTTCTTGCGGCACCTCGACGGTGACGACGCTCGTGCGGGCGATGCCGATCGTCTCGCCGGCGTCCAGGATCGCCTCCCAGAAGTACTCGCCGTACTCCCAGGCCACGAGCATCACGAGGTCGTCGCCCCGGTTCAGGACGAGCGTCGGCACCCGCATCACAGAGCCGGCCATGCAGCGGTCGGCGCCGAAGCGCGACTCGCGCACGTCGAGCCCGGACGAGCGGTTGAACACGGCCAGGCGCCGCTCGCCGCCGAGGCCGACCGCGGCGTAGGCGCACGTGACGTCGAGCGCCGCGCCGCCGATGCGGTCGCGCAGCGCGTTCACGCGCGGGAAGGGGCACAGCACGTACGCGTGAGTCGGAGTGAGCCGCAGCGTCCACACGCCGTCGTCCTCCCGGGCGGCGCCGGGCCCGAGGCCCCCGATGAGCGCCTCGAGCTCGTCCGCGGAGGCGCGCAGGTCGAGCTTGCCGAGGTGCGAGAGGTCGGTGGCCGTCGCCGCCGCCTCGCCGTTCGCGGGATACGCGGCGACCCGCCAGCCGTCGACGTCCTCCAGGGTTGCGCCGGCCGCGAGGTGGGAGCGCTCCATCGGCGTGCGCAGGCCGACGCCGGACGCTGCCGCCGCGGGCGAGAGGAACGCGTAGGGATCGCGGATCGCGCTCACGATCGCAGCCGCTCCTGGTCGGGGTCGTAGAAGGCCCGCAGCGTCACGCTGGCCGGGATCGTCGCGCCGGACGGGTCGGACAGCGTGATCGCGGTGCCCTCGGCCGAGAGGTCGGCGGGCACCCAGGCGATCCCGATCGCCTTGCCCAGCCGGCGCGAGAACCGCGACGACGTCACCCGGCCGACCGGCTCGCCGTTCACGACCACCTGCGCGCCCTCCTTGGGCACGTCGCCGTTGCTGCCCTCGAAGCCGACCAGCGAGGCCCTGTTGCCGCGGTTCTGGTACCACTCGATCGAGTAGCGCCCGATCCAGTCGTTCTCCTTGTCGAGCTTCACGATCCAGGGCATGCCGGCCTCGAGCGGCTGCGACTCGGCGTTCGTGTCCTGGCCGACGATCACGTGCATCTTCTCGAGGCGCAGGA
>JBKPMQ010000103.1:0-4199 GCA_046732235.1 Actinomycetota bacterium | reverse complement strand
GCGGGGTGCACCGCGGAATCGCACCTGGACGCCGCGCTCTTTGGCGACGAGATCGCCGTCCGTGCGGCGATGGCGCCGGTGTTGTACGGCTCGCGCGCCGAGCTGTTTCTGGCGATCGCACGCACGATGCGCGCCGGTGAGCCGGCCCGATGGCGAGCGGTGGCGGTCGCGCGTACGCTGGTTCACCTGCAGGACGCGTTCCGCAAGGGCACCGCCGGCCACTGCGAGATGACCCAGGTCTACGCGCTTCGTCTCGGCCTGGGCGCGCAGATCCAGGCGGCGCTCGGCGACGTGTTCGAGCGCTGGGACGGAAAGGGGTTTCCCGCCGGCCACCGAGGCGACGAGGTGCCGCTCCCGGTGCGGCTCATGCAGGTCGCGGAGGACGCGGACCTCCAGCACGGCCTCGGCGGGGTGGAACGCGCCGTGTCGGTCGTGCGCCGGCGGGCGGGGGCGTCGCTCGATCCGGCCATCGCGGACGCGTTCTGTCGTTCCGCACCGGAGCTTCTCGGCGGTCTTGACGGCGCCGCGATCTGGGACGTGACGATGGCGGCCGAGCCCGGGCCTCCCGCGATCCTCGAGGGCGATCTCGTCGACGAGGGTCTGCGGGTGTTCGGAGACTTCTCCGATCTGACGATCCCCTACACCCTCGGTCACTCCGCCGCGGTGGCCGAGCTCGCGGCGGCCGCCGGGGAGCAGGCCGGCC
Source organism: Actinomycetota bacterium (assembly GCA_046732235.1). Classification (GTDB taxonomy): domain Bacteria; phylum Actinomycetota; class Thermoleophilia; order Gaiellales; family JAICJC01; genus JAICJC01. The sequence continues at coordinate 3,496 of JBKPMQ010000103.1, read as the reverse complement.
TGGACGCCACGGAGTGTGTCGCCCTGCGTCGGGCGGCGCTCGTCCACAACGTCGGGCGCGTCGCGGTGACGGCGAGCATCTGGAACAAGCCGGGGCCGCTCACGCGCGACGAGCAGGAGAAGGCGCGCCTGCACCCGTACTTCGCCGAGCGAGTGCTGCAGCAGCCGGAGCTGCTGCGCTCCCTCGGCCAGATCGCCGGCCGGCACCAGGAGCGATTGGACGGCTCCGGCTATCCGCGCGGCACCACCGCCGGTGACCTCTCGGCGTGCGATCGCATCTTCGCCGCCGCCGACGCCTACAGGGCGATGGTCGAGCCACGGCCGCACCGTCCGGCACACACGCCGAGGGCGGCCGCCGAGCTGCTGCGCGAGGAGGTGGGCGCCGGGCGTCTGGACGCGACGGCCGTCGGAGCGGTGCTGGAGGCGGCGGGGCAGGAGACGGGACGACTGTCGCCGCCGCGGCGCCCGGGCGGCTTGACCGACCGCGAGGCCCAGGTGCTCGGGCTGCTCGCGAGCGGAATGATGACCAAGCAGATCGCCCACCGGCTGGGCATCTCGCCGAAGACGGCCGACCAGCACATCCAGCACATCTACGGGAAGATCGGTGTCTCGACCCGGGCGGGAGCCACGCTCTTCGCCGCCCGGCACGGCCTCGCCGTCGCCGAGCCGGCGCAATCCGGGTAGGGAGAACTCCGGATAGCCGCGCCGGCCGCCGCTGCCTATCGTCGGTTTCGACGGCAAGCGAACGGAGGCGGCAGTGGCGAACGGCAAGGTGGTCATCAACCTCGCGACCGGGCTCGAGGATCCCGAACGCGTCACTGTTGCGTTCCTCGTCGCGACCGCCGCGGTCGAGAAGGGCCGTCAGGTCACGATGTTCCTGACGAAGGAGGCTGTCCGGCTTGGCTTGCCCGGCTACGCCGAGGCGGTCGCCTGTGAGGGCTGCCCGCCGCTCGCCCGGCTCTTCCAGCAGTACGCCGAGGGCGGTGGCGAGCTGCTCGTCTGTCCGATCTGCTTCAGCGCGCGGAAGCTCGATCCCGGCCAGCTGAACGGGAACACGACGCTCGGCGGCGCGACGCCTCTGTGGGACTGGATCGGCGACGAGCGCGCGGAGATCTTCAGCTACTGACCCCACGCCCGGAAGGCATTGGATGAATACCTCGGTTCCCGTGGATGTCGGCGTCCTGCGCGCCGAGATCCGCAAGACCTACACCGACGTCTCCACCAGGCCGGAGCAGGAGTTCATCTTCCCGACCGGCCGTCGGTGGGCGCAGGAGCTGGGCTACCCCGAGCCCGAGCTCTCCCGCGTGCCCGACGCCACCGTCGCGAGCTTCGCGGGCGTCGCCAACCACTGGACGCTCGGCCGCATCGAGCCGGGCGAGGTCGTGCTCGACCTCGGCTGCGGCGCCGGTACCGATCTCCTCATCGCGGCGCAGATGACCGGATCGGCCGGCCGCGCGATCGGCATCGACATGACGGCGACGATGCTCGAACGCGCCCGCGCGAGCGCGGCGGAGATGGGCCTCACCAACGTCGACGTGCACGAGGCGCTGATCGAGGCGCTCCCGCTGGAGGATGCGTCCGTCGACGTCGTGATCTCCAACGGCGTCCTCGACCTCGTGCCCGACAAGGATGCCGTCATGGACGAGATCGACCGCGTGCTGCGCCCGGGAGGACGGCTCCAGCTCGCCGACGTCATCATCCACCACGAGGTCTCGGAAGACGCCCGGTCGCGCATCGACCTCTGGACCGGGTGAATCGCGGGGGCGCTGCTCCAGGGGGAGCACGGCCGCCTGCTCGTCGAGCGGGCCTACACCGACATCAGGCAGGGCGCGCTCGTCGACACGTACGCCCGCTCCGCCTTCGAGGACACCCGCCGCAAGGCTGCCAGGTACGGCGCCATGGGCTCGACCATCCGGGCGACCAAGCCCGGCGGCGATACCCTCCGCTGTGGATGACCTGTTGCACGCCGACTGGATACCGCACGGTCTTCGGAGCCAAGGCGGTCGAGCGCGACGTCCGTCGCTACGCCCGGAAGGGGCTTGTGGCGAGTGCGCGCTGGTTGGTCGACTGTCTGGATGGCGCGGAGCTCACCGGGCGCTCGGTGCTCGAGGTCGGCGGTGGCATCGGCGACCTTCAGATCGAGCTCGTCCAGGCCGGCGCCGCGCGCGCCACGAACATCGAGCTCATCGACTCGTACGAGGACGCCGCCCGCACGCTGATCGCCGAGCGCGGCTTCGAGCGGCGGATCGACCGGCGCATCAGCGACTTCGCCCTCCACGCGGACGCGGCCCCGACGGCGGACATCGTCGTCATGCACCGGGTCATCTGCTGCTACCCCGATCCCGACACGCTCCTCGCCGCCGCCTGCGAGCACAGCGGCGACCGGGTCGCCATCACGGTTCCCCGGGAGTCCTGGTGGGTGAGGCTCGGCTTCGCCACGATGAACGCGTGGTTCCGCCTGCGCCGCATCGGCTTCCGAGCCTACGTCCACCCGATCGCACCGATGATCCGCGTCGCCGCGGCCAACGGCTTCCACCAGGCCGAGCACCGACGCGGCCCGATGTGGACGAGCATGATCCTGGGTCGGGATCACCCTCGACAGTCATCCAGTGCCCACGACGCCGGGCGCGGGAAAGGGCGTCCTGTTGCAATCGCCACGAACTCTCGGTAGGGTCTCGAGAGATCTCACGGCGCGACAAGGAGAGTGACCAAATGGCAGGTCTGCACCTGGGCAACTTCGACTCACCGGATGAGGTCCGATCGCCCGAAAAGACGACGATCAACATCGTTCGCATGGGCGACTCCGCGACCGCCTCCCGCATGACCTTTCAGCCCGGGTGGCGATGGTCCGAGTGCATAAAGCCGATCGCCGGAACCGAGAGCTGCCAGGTCAGGCATGTCGGAGTCGTCGAGTCGGGAAGCCTTCACGTCGCCCACGACGACGGCACCGAGGGCGATGTCCGGCCGGGCCAGTCATACGTGATCGAGCCCGGTCACGACGCCTGGGTCGTCGGCGACCAGCCCTTCGTCGCCTACGAGTTCGAGACGAAAGCGGCCGAGGAGTACGCTCGCGGCGGCGAGTGACCACCGTGGGTGAGATGTAACGCCCGCGCCGCCCGGGTGAACTGGGCCTCCATGATGGACGCATTTTCACGGCTTGTCCGTCCGCGTCCGGGCGTGGGCCCGTGGCCGCTGGTCGTGCGGATGGTCGGCGGCGCGGTCTTCGTGGGCTTCTCGTTCGGAAAGTTCTTCCGCCATCAGGCGGAGCAGGCCGCATTCGAGCGCTACGGCATCCCATTCTCCGACATCGCGACGTATCTCATCGGAAGCCTCGAGCTCCTTGGCGGGCTTGCGCTGGTCGTCGGGTTGCTCGTGCGCCCCTTCGCGCTCGCCCTCGCCGGGAACATGGTCGCCGCGATTTCGACGGCCGGGCGGATCGACGGCGGGCCGGTGCACCTGCTGCTTGCGCCGGCGCTGCTCCTGGGCATGGTCTTCCT
>JBKPMQ010000102.1:0-3372 GCA_046732235.1 Actinomycetota bacterium | reverse complement strand
GGCCAGGCCGGCCGCCTCGGCGGCGGCGTCCCGGAGCCGGTGCTCGCTGGCCGCGGTCTTCACCCGGGCGGCGGCGCCGAGCAGCGCCCGCGGCCGGCTCCAGCGCCAGGGAATGTCCACGTCGTGGGTGAGGGCGACCGTGAACGGCGTCGCACTCAGGTCGCCGACGTGCTCCCGGAACTCCCGCAGGAGCGAGTCGACCGCGGGCCGCTCCGGATCGGCCAGGGCCGCCCGGGCGGGGAAGCGTCCGTGCTCGTCGCGGGCCCCGCCGCGCTCCTCGTAGCGCGAGAGATGCCAGAACGCGCTCGCGACGAGGTCACGGGCGCCGTCGCCGAAGTCGAGCATCCCGTCGCCGGCCGGCGTCGGCGCGAATGCCTCGCCGGCCGCGAAGAGCTCCCAGGCCCGCTCCGAAACCTCGAGCCCGCCGGGGCCGCCGTAGCGGACCGCCTCGGCGGACGGGGCGGCGCAGGCACCGAGCAGCGTCTCGAGCGCCCAGCGGGCCTCGGCGGCGAACCCCTCCGGGACGTCGAGGTCGAGCCGGGGCCCGGTCACTCGTAGCCGAGGTCGCGCAGCCGCTCGAGGATTCCCGCCTCCTCGTCGGCGCTGTAGACGCCCTCGTCGCTCCCGGCCGCCCCCTGGGCGGCGACGCGCACCGCGTCGCCCTCCCCGGCCAGGATCGCGTCGATGGGGGCGCCGTCGAGCCCCTCCGCCTCGATGCCGTGCAGGCGCAGGATCGTGGCCGCCATCTGCACGATGCCCGAGCCATCGGGCACGGCCCCGGGCCGGATGCCGGGCCCGCGCGCGCCCAGGATGCCGTCGATGCCGTGGTACCCCGAGTAGCCGTACCCGTGCTCGGGGTCGAGCCGGTCGTGCACCTCGATGGCCGCGGTTCCCTTGCGGCGGAACGCCTCGACGTGGACGCGCTCGTCGATCGAGAGCACGATCAGCTCGGGGGCGCGGTCGAGGTGGGGGCCGTGGTAGATGTCGGGCTTGCGCAGCACCCGCAGGAGCTGCTCACCCGTCTCCGGATGGCGCTCGGCCTCGAGCTCGGTCGCGATCCGCTCGGCCAGTCCGGGGTCCGCGGCCGCCCCGCTCGACTCGCCCAGGTACACCTGGCCGCCGGTCGCGAACGAGTAGGCGCGCGTGCGGGGGAAGTCGATATCGGCGAATGCACGGTCGTCGGCGGTCGCGGGGACGAGCGGGAGCGCGTCGGCGACACGGGTGTACAGCCCCGACGTGCGGGCCAGGCGCTGGTCGACGGCCGCCAGCGAGCGCAGGCGGGTGCCCCGAAGGAGCTGCAGCGAGCGCGTGCGGTAGCGCAGGTAGCCGTGCTGCTCGAGCCACCGGTTCAGGTGGAACACCCAGTACATCGGCTTCATGCCGTGATCGGACATCACGAGCACCGTCGGCTCCTCCCCGAACCGCGTCCGGGCCGCATCGATGAGGCGGCCACAGGCGGCGTCGACGGCCTCGTACACCTGGACGAGCTCGTCGCCGGCGTTGGCGGGGTCGTGGGCGGGATGCTTCGGATCGAGCCGGGCGTAGCCAAGGTGGCCGGCGAAATCGGTGCTCATGAAGTCGACGACGAGCAGGCCGAGGTCGGGCTCGAGCTCGAAGCACTGCTCGCACACGGACTCGATCTGGCCGACGTGCTCGATCAGGAGGCGGGCGTAGCGGTCGAAGTCCTCCCACCAGCGCTCGCGCATCGGATGGTGGGCGGTGACGAGGCCGGGGTGGCGCGCGCGAATCGCGGCCGCAGCCGGCTCGGGCACGATCTGGGGCTCGGGCGGGCCGCCGTAGCCCGAGACGATGATCCCGTCCATCTCCTCCGCCGGATAGGTGAACGGCACGGTGACGAAGGCCGAGCGCACGCCGGCGGCGCCGAGCGTCCGCCACAGCGGGACGCCGGAGCGGCTGCGGGCGCTCTCCAGTCGCGACTGCCCCCGGTTCGCGTTCGTCGAGAAGTTGAAGATGCCGTGGCGGGCGGGATTCAGGCCGGTCAGGAACGTCGACCAGGCCGTCGGCGTCACGGCGGGCACGGTCGAGCGCAGCGGCCCGTAGGCGCCGTCGCGCACGATCCCGGCGAGCGTCGGCAGGCGCCCCCGGTCGAGCAGGTCGTTGACGAGGCCGTAGTCGGCGCCGTCCATGCCCAGGCAGAGCACCCTCATCGGCGGGCGAGCATGTCGCGGTAGAGGTCGACCAGCGCCGGCCCCGGCGGCGGCAGCCGCTCACCGGTCACGCGGATGTTGCGCTCGCCGTACCGTGCCCGCAGGCCGGGGTCGCGCACGAGCTTGAGAAGCGCGGCGGTGACGCCGTCCTGGTCGCGGCAGTCCACCACCTCGCCGCCCTCGCCCGGCGTGATCCACTCGTCGATCGTGATCGCGTCGCCCATCACCATCGGCAGGCCGGACGCCATCGACTCGATCATCGACGCCGGGGTCGCGTCGGTCGAGGCGATCGAGATGCCGATGTCCGACGACGCGCACAGCTCCGGCAGCTCGTCCGGCGGGGCGAAATGCTGGGCCACCCGGTCGCGCAGCTCGAGCTCGTCGAGCACCGCCTCGATCTGGTCGCGGATCCACCCGCCCCGGGCCGCCATGATCAGGCGCACCCGCGGCTCCTCCTGCGACACACGGTGGAACGCGCGCAGCAGCACGTCCAGGTTCGTGTTGGGCCGGTAGTTGCGGAGCGAGAGGATGACTAGGGAGTCGTCGGGCCAGCCGAAGCGGGCCGCGAGGCCGGGCCTCCGGTGCTCGGGGCCGAACGGGCGCAGGTCGACGTACCAGACGATCCGGTGCACGCGGCCGGGATCGGCGCCGAGGCGGACGGTCTCGTCGGCGTTGCCAATCGAGCTCACGACGTAGTCGTCGCCGGCGGCCACGGCGGCCCGCACGCGCTTGCGGCCCCGGGCTCGGTCGCGGCCGTACGTGAAGATGTCGGTGTTCCACGGACTCATGACGAGCGGGTGGACGCCGGCCTCGGCCGCCCAGTACCCGTACGGCAGCAGATAGTGCGCGTGGACGAGATCGACGTCGAGGCGACGGGCCAGGTTGCGGATGGCCGGCCCGAACCGCATCTTTCGGAGCCCCTTCACGCGCGTCCCCAGCTCCAGCTCCTGGACGCGGTGCGCGGTGATGCCCTCGAGCTCCTCGGCCCGGTCGGTGAACGAGTCCGAGACGACGTGCACGTCGTGCCCGAGCTCCGCCACCCGCCAGGCCCAGCGCAGGAAGATGATCGAACGGCCGTTGCCGACGCCGAGGACGCGCAGCGGCCGATCGCCGTTGCCGCTAGCCATGCCGCTCCACCTGCCGGGTGAGGCGGGCGACCGCCGTTGCAGCAGCCGCCCTGCCGCGGGCGGCGCGCACACCGCCG
>JBKPMQ010000101.1:0-8754 GCA_046732235.1 Actinomycetota bacterium | reverse complement strand
ACACCTCGCCGAACTCGAGCGGCAGCGTGCCGCACTCGTTGTCCAGCACCTGCTCGACCTCGCACACGCCGGCCGGCGGGCGGCTGTCCGAGCCGCCGAAGAGCACATCGAGGCCGGTCGGCGCCCGCAGCTGCGACGGCGACTGCACCGCCATCGCCCACTGGAGCGCGTCGGCGATGTTGGACTTGCCGGAGCCGTTCGGGCCGACCACGACCGCGATCCCGTGCTCGAACCGCAGCTCCACGGTTCCGGGGAACGACTTGAACCCGCGCATCCGAAGCGTCTTCAGATACATGCGCGGCTCCCCGGAGCCGGCTCAGTCAGGCGCGGCGGGCGGGTCGAGATTCCCGAGCGCCGGGCGGGCGGCCAGCTGCTCGCTCGCCTACTTGCTGCGCGCGGAGCCACGCCCCAGCTCACGGCCTGCGACCAGAGCCAGGGATGTGAACCAGCGCTGGTGCGGTGGACCGGACACATCGGCTACGGCGTACGTTACCGAGGCTCCCCGACGTGCAAGCTCCTCCTGGAGGACGGTCTTCGCGTCGACGTGCTCGGCGAGGGCGTAGTCGATCCGGCCCGAGAAGGCGTCCACGACCGGCCCGGCGACGCCGTCCACGCCCCGGTCGAGATAGGTCGCGCCCACGACCGCCTCGGTCACCGCCGCGAGCACGCCCGGCGACCGGGAGAGGCCGTCGATCTCGACCCTGGCGGCGCCGAGCTCGACCCCGCGGGCACGGACGTCCTCGTCGAGACGGAGGTCGACGGCGACCGCGGCACAGCTGTCCCGCGAGACCACGTGCGCCCGCACCTTGGCCAGGTCGCCCTCCGCGCTCTCCGGGAAGCGCCCGTACAGGTGGTGGGCGATCACGAGCCCGAGCACGCTGTCGCCCAGGAACTCGAGCCGCTCGTATGACCTGGCGCGGCGTCCGACCCAGGACGTGTGCGTGAACGCCAGGCGGCGAAGCTCATCCGGGAGCCCGTCGATCAGCCCCCTGAGCGGCTGCGGAGCGTCGGGACGGTCAGCTGTGGGTGGTGACGTAGTCGACCGCCTCACCGACGGTCGCGATCTTCTGGGCATCCTCGTCGGAGATCTTGAGACCGAACTGGTCCTCGAGCTCCATGATCAGCTCGACCAGATCGAGGGAGTCGGCGTCCAGGTCGCCCTGAAAGGACGCGTCCTCGGTGACCTGCTCCTCGTCCACGCCGAGCTGCTCGACGAGAATGCTGCGGACTCGCTCGAGCGCCGCCTCACGGTTGATCGTCACTGGTCTCCAATCTCCGGGGCCGTAACCTGCGGGACTGTATTGATCGCCGCAGGTGCCTGCAAGTCAGAACCCGGGGGATCCGGGGCGAGCCGCTCGGCCATCCGCGCGACGACGCCGGCCTCGGCGCCGCGGGCCGCGACCTGGATCGCGTTTCGGACCGTCCGGCGGGTCGCGTTCCCGTGCGCGATGACCACCAGCCCGCGCAGCCCCAGGAGGTAGGCGCCGCCGTACGTGTCGGGATCGATGCGCTCGCGGAGATCGCGCAGCGCGGGGCGCAGAAGCAGCCCGCCGAGCTTCGCGCGCGCGCTCGACATCGCGGCCCGCCGCACCTCGGCGACGACCATTGAGGCCGTCCCCTCGAGGCCCTTCAGGAGGACGTTGCCGGCGAAGCCGTCCGTGACGACGACGTCGAACCGCCCCCCGAACATGTCGCGCCCCTCGCAGTTGCCCGCGAAGTGCAGGTCGGCGGCGTCGAGCAGCCGACGGGCCTCGAGCGTGAGCGCGTTCCCCTTGGTCGCCTCCTCGCCGATCGAGAGCAGGCCGACGCGGGGACGCTCGACTCCCATCACGCTGCGCATGAACTCCGATCCCATGAGGCCCCACTGGAGCAGGTGCTCCGCCCGCGCGTCGACGTTGGCACCGGCGTCGATCAGGATGCAGGGGCCGTCGTCGCCCGGGAGCGGCGCGGCGATCCCGGGGCGGGCGATGCCGCGGATGCGGCCGATGTGGAGGAGCGACGCCGCCAGCATCGCGCCGGTCGGCCCGGCGGACACGGCCGCCGCGGCAGAGCCGTCGCGCACGAGCCGGCAGGCGGCAACCATGGACGAGTCCGGCTTGGCGCGGACTGCGGCCGCCGGCTCCTCGCTCGACCCGATGACGTCGGGCACGTCGACGACCTCGACGCCCTCCACCCCGTCGAGCTCAGGCTCGAGCTGCTCGCGGATCCCGGTGACGAGCACGCGCACGCCGCCTGACGCGGCCTCGCGCGCTCCGGCGACGATCTCGGCGGGGGCGTGGTCGCCGCCCATGCCGTCCACTGCGACCGTCACGGTCATCGGCCGCGGCGGCTCCTACGGGGCTTCTTGCCGGAGCGGCTCGACCTCGCGGCCGCGGTAGTGGCCGCAGTTGCGGCACACGTGGTGCGGCCGGACCGGCTGGTGGCACTGCGGGCACACGCTCAGCGACGGCGCCGAGATGCCGTGATTGGCGCGCCGGCGGTCGCGGCGGGACTTCGACGTCTTTCGCTTGGGGACGGCCACGGCGGCGGAGTATAGCGAGCCGTTCCGGGTCGTTCCCTATTCGAGCAGCTGCCGCAGCGATTCCCAGCGCGGGTCGGTCTCGGCCGGGGCGCAGTCGTGGGCGACGCCGGGCTCGAGCCGCGCGCCGCAGCGCGGGCACATGCCGGCGCAGTCGGGGCGGCACAGGATCTTGCCGGGGAGGGCGAGGACGAGCGCGTCGCGCGCCCAGCGGTCGACGTCGAGCTCGTCGTCCGCGAGGTAGTCGGTGCTGAGCTCCTCGTCGTCGGGGTCCGCGCCCCGCTCCTGGTATTCGGTCGCGTCGACGGTCGCGCCGGTGCGCGCGTCCTCCAGGCAGCGGTAGCACGGCCCGGTCACCGTCGCGGCGAACCGCAGCTTCAGGTAGAGGCCGCCCGACGTCGCCTGCAGCTCGACCGTGCCGCCGTCTGCGACCTCGACGTCGTAGGTCTCCCCGCCGAAGCGCAGCGGGTCCATCTCGATCGGGACGTCGACCCGGCGCACGTCGCCGGGCGCGAGTCCCAGGGCTGCCACGTCGAGCATGGCCACCTCCTTGCTATTCAGATGAGTCACCGGCAAGTCCTCAAACGCCTCGGGACGCAACGCCGGGCGCTCGTGACGGAAACCTCATGCGGGGTGGGAGCGGCCCGGGCATCAGGACGTACCGACAACTCATCTTAGGACGAATGCGGCGTCGAGCCCCTCGGCATGGCGGACCCCCCGGGCGGCGGGAGTGCCACAAGGCACGCTTCCCCTGAACAGGGGACTCGCCCCGAGGCGGTCACGACAACACTGAGAGCGTCCCCTCGCAGGAGTCGCCCGTGCCGCACCGCCGTTTCGTCATTCTGTCCGCCTGCCTTGCCGTCGCGATGACCGGGCTGGGCGGGGCCGGCTCCGCGTCGGCCACCGTCACGGGCACGACGCTTCCGCTCGCCGGCTTCAGCCACATGCTGGTCGACCCCGCCCACGATCACGTGTTCATCACCGGCGGGGCGTCCGACTCGACCATCCTCGTCAGAAACGAGGACGGCACGGCGGCCGGCTCGATCAGCGGCGAGTCCGGCGCCGGGGGAATGGTCCTGGACGGCTCGACGCTGTACGTTGCCCGGTGCGGCTGGAACACCATCGACGAGATCGACACGGCCACGCTCGCGAAGACCGGGTCGTTCGCCGCCGCGGTCGACGGCGCCTGCAACCTCGCCGAGGCCGGCGGCCGGCTCTGGTACTCCGACTCGACCGACCAGCAGTGGGGCGACCTATGGTCGGTCTCACTCGACTCGTCGCACACCGCGATCGACACCAACCTCACCTATTACCAGGCGCTGTTTGCGACCACGCCCGCGCACCCGGGCTGGCTGATCGTCGGCAACCAGCTGAGTCCGGCCTCGGTCGACGTGCTCGACGTCACCGACCCCACCACGCCGGCGCTGCTCGGCTCGAAGAGCGATGCCGGAGGGGGCGACTTCGCCGTTTCACCGGACGGATCGACGCTCTTCGTGCCCCAGTACGACCGGGCCAACGCGTACGCGCTGCCGGGCCTGCCCGCGGCCGGCGCCTACCCGATGGGCATCTACGCAAGTGCCGTCGCCGTCAGCCCGAGCGGCCAGCGGATCGCGGTCGGCGCGAACGGGATCTACTCGCCGGACGTGTACGAGTTCGACACTGGAAACAGCGCCTACACCGCGGACTGGAACTTCGGCGCGACCGGCGACACGACGCGTGCCGGCGGCCTCGCCTTCACACCGGACGGACGCAGCTTGCTCGTGATCACGCAGCCCGGTGCGCACCCGGTGCTGCGCGTCCTTCCGGGGCTCCGCGTCGGGGCGGTCGGCATGTCTCGCAGCACCTCGACGGTGCTCTACGGGAAGGCGGCGACGATCATCGCGCACCTGGCCACGGCGACCACGAACCGGATCGTCAAGATCTACCGCAAGCCGGTCAGCGGCGGCTCGGCCGTGCTGGTCACGTCGGGCAGCGTCGGCGCGGCGGGGAACTTCAGCGTCACGGTCAAACCGAAGGCGGACATGACGTACTGGGCGGTCTGGGACGGGGATTCGACCCACTCTCAGACAACCTCCGCGTCGACCCGCGTGAACGTCCGCGTCGTGATCCACAGCCCCGCGCAGGGCGGCTACACGACGAAACGCGCATATCGGCTCTACCACTACGCCAAGAGCTGCTCCGGCTCGAGTCACACCGGCTGCCCGCGGTTTCTCGCGTACGCGTCGCCGCTGCACCCCGGAAAGACGCTCTCCTTCACCGTGCAGGGCGTCGTCAACGGCTCGTGGCGGACGCTCCTCGCGGGATCGCACGCCGCGGGGTCGAACGGCAAGCTGCTTCTAACCATCTACTACTCGTCCAGGGCGGTCATCGGGCATCGGCAGCGGATCCGCTTCTCGATGAAATCGGATGCCGACCATGTCGGCAACACCGGCCCCTGGACGAACTTCGAGGTCACCCGCTAACGACCGGCGGGGCCCGGGTGCGTACGGAGCCCCGCAGGGGATCCCGCGCTAGAGCGGTGCGCCGCTGTCCTGTTGCTCGGCCGTCGCCGGGCTCGTGCGCTCGTCCGAGCGCGCGGCGAGCTGCTCGCGGCCGCGCTCCAGGGCGACCATGATCTTCCCGAGGTTCGTATGCAGGTTCTCGAGGATGCTGTCGGCGTAGTCCTCGGCCCCCAGCCGCACCGTGCGCTCGTGCCGGCGGGCCTCGGCCAGGATCTCCTGGGCCTGGCGCTCGGCCAGCTTCACGACCTCCTCCTGGGAGGCCTCGCGCGCCGCCTGCTCGCGGGCCTCGGAGATCAGGCGCTCGGCCTCGCGCTTGGCCTCGGCCAGCATCTCCTGGCGCTCCTTCACGATCCAGCGGGCCTGCTTGATCTCCTCCGGGATCGTCGAGCGCATCTGGTCGATGATCTCCCAGATCTCCTCGCGGTCGACCCGCACCTGATCCTGGGAGAGCGGCACGCCCTTCGCGTTCTGCACCAGCTCGTCCAGCTTGTCGATCAGCACCAAGACGTCCACCGCTTCAGTCTCCCATCTTCATCAGATCTGGCCTGCGGCGTGCATCTCGGTCAGCCGCCGCGCGACCGGCTCCGGTACGTAGTCTGACACCGATCCGCCGAACGACGCGATCTCTCGCACCCCTCGCGAAGAGAGGAAACTGTACTCCGGCGACGCCATGAGGTAAATGGTCTCGATCTCGGGGGCCATGCCCCGGTTCAGATTGTTCATCTGAAACTCCCACTCGAAGTCGGACACTGCCCGCAGCCCCTTCACGATGGCGCGGGCGCCGCGCGAGCGGGCGAAATCGACGACGAGCGTTGTGAACCCTTCCACGGTGATGTTCGACGCGGTGTCCAGCGAGTCCTGGATGAACCGGATGCGATCCTCGAGCGTGAACATCGTCTGCTTGTGGCGGGGATGGCGCACGACGGCGACGATCACCTTGTCGAACAGTCCCGACGCCCGCCGGATCACGTCCAGGTGGCCGGTGGTCACCGGGTCGTAGGTCCCCGGGCAGACCGCAATCGTCTCAGGCATGGCCGAGGACGCTGACACGGGTACCGCCGTAGGTGCGCTCCGCAAGCGCCGACAGGGGCAGCTCGGGCGCGGCGCCGGAGGCGTCGGATTCGAGCACGGCCCGCCCGCCGGGGGCGAGCAGCGCCGGCAGCTGGGCGGCGAGGCGGTCGGTCAGGGATGGCAGCATCTGGTAGGGCGGGTCGAGGAGTATCAGGTCGTACGTCAGGCCGGAGGCCGAGTCCGATGCGAGCCGGCGGCGACCGTCCTGACGGCGGATGGTGCAACGGTCAGCGTACCGGAGCCGGGCCGCGTTCTCCCGCAGCACCGCAAGCGCGGCCCCGTCGAGCTCGCAGAAGGCGACGTGCGCGGCGCCGCGCGAGAGGGCCTCGAAGCCGAGCGCCCCGCTGCCCGCGAACGGGTCGAGGACGTGGGCGCCGGAGACGTCGGCGAGGATCGCGAAGAGCGCCTCGCGGACCCGGTCGGACGTCGGCCGCGTGCCCCGGCCCGGCGGGGCCGCGAGCCGTGCGCCCTTCCGCTCTCCGGCGACGATCCGCATCGGGAGAGCCTACGGCCCGGCGTGAATAAAAGGGGTCTGACCCCGTTTATTCAGGCCTGGGCCAGCCAGTCGGTATCGTCGCCGAAGGTGCGCCTCGTGGCGGCGGCGATGATCGCGGCCGTCGCGCTCGTCATGCCCGGGTCGGCGGCGAGCTGCACGGCCGCCTCCTCCCGGGCGGCGGCCGCGAGGGCGCGGTGGCGGGTGAGTCGGGCGTGGCGCAGCTCGGGGATGCCGCTCTGCTTGACGGCGAGCACCGTGCCCTCGCCGCGCAGATCCAGGTCGACCTCGGCCAGCTCGAAGCCGTCGCTCGTGCTCGCCATCGCGTCGAGCCGGCGCCGGGCCTCGTCGGTGGCCGGGTCGGCGAGCAGGATGCAGAAGCTCTCGTGCGCCCCCCGCCCCACGCGGCCGCGCAGCTGGTGCAGCTGGGCGAGGCCGAACAGATCGGCGCCCTCGATCACCATCAGGGTCGCGTTGGGGACATCGACGCCGACCTCGATCACCGTCGTCGCCACCAGCACCTGCGTGTCGCCGCGCCGGAACGCATCCATGACGGCCCGGCGCTCGGAGACCGGCATCTGTCCGTGCAGGTGGGCGAGCGCGTACCCGCGCAGCTCGCCGGCGCGCAGGCGCGCCGCCTCCGACTCGGCGGCCGCCGCCTCGCGGTCTGATTCGCTCTCCGAGACCAGCGGGCAGACGACGTAGGCCTGGCGGCCCTCGTCCAGCAGGCGGCGCATGCGCGCGAAGACCTCGTCCCGGCGGGCGAGCGGCAGCACCCGGGTGACGACCGGCGTGCGTCCCGGCGGCATCTCGTCGAGGACCGAGACGTCCAGGTCGCCGTAGACGGTGAGCGCCAGCGTGCGCGGGATCGGCGTCGCGGTCATGTGCAGGACGTGCGGCGAGATCTCCCCTGCGGACTTCTCCTCGAGCGCCCGCCGCTGCTCGACCCCGAACCGGTGCTGCTCGTCGACCACCGCGACGCGCAGCGTCCCGTACTCGACCTGCTCCTGGATCAGCGCGTGGGTGCCGACGACGACGAGCGGGCCGCCGCCGCCCACCTCGGCGACCGCGGCGCGGCGCTCGGCTGCGGGCGTCCCCTGCATGAGGGCGACGACCCGCACCCCGAGCGGCACGAGCAGGTCGGTGAGCCCGATCAGGTGCTGCGTCGCAAGCGTCTCGGTCGGCGCCATCAGCGCGCCCTGGCCGCCGCTCTCGACCGCGCGCACGAGCGCGTGCGCGGCGACGGCCGTCTTGCCCGAGCCGACATCGCCCTGGAGCAGCCGGCGCATCGGCCGGTCGCGGGCGACGTCGGCGTCGATGGCGGCGACGGCGCGTTCCTGGGCTCCGGTCAGCGAGAACGGCAGCGCGTCCCGGTAGCGGGCCGTCAGCTCGCCCGGCGGCGGCAGGGGGTGCGCGCGGGCCGTCTCCTCGAACTGCGCGCGGCGCTCGAGCATCCCGAGCTGGAGCAGGTAGAGCTCGTCGAAGGCGAGGCGCGACATGCCCGCGGCCGCCTCGTCCTGCGTGTCGGGACGGTGGGCCGCGGTCAGGGCGTCGCGGCGCAGCGGGAGCTGGCGGCGCGCCTTCGTCGCGGCGGGGAGCGGATCGACCTGGTCGCCCGCATGGCGCAGCACGTCGTCGGCGAGCGCGCGGATCTGGCGGCTCGACACCTTCTCCGAGGCCGGGTAGACGGGAACGAGCCCGGCGGTGTGGATCCCGCCCGAGTCGTCGTCGGCCCGCTCGTAGGACTTGGCGACGATCTCGGCATCGATGGTCGGCCGTCGCTCGCCCCGGATCGAGAGCCGCATGCCGGGCTTCAGCTGTCTCGCCAGGTAGCGCTGGTTGAACCAGATGACGACGCCCGGGCCGGACTCGTCCCGCACCGCCGCCTCGACGATCACGAGGTTCCGGCGCCGCGTGGGCCGCACGCGCACCCGCTCGACGGTGCAGAGGATCGTCGCCTCCTCCCCCGGCCCCATCTCGGCCAGCGTGCGCGCGGAGCGGTAGTCCTCGTGCCGGAACGGCGTGTGCTCGAGCACGTCGCCGACCGTTACGACCGGCCGCGGCCGCAGCGCAGCGAGCGCCTCGCCCAGCGCCCGGCGGTCGGTCGCCGGTGCCTCGAGATGCGAGACGGCCGGCGCCGAGCGCGGGGTCGGGAAGCCGTCGGCGGGCGC
>JBKPMQ010000100.1:0-7516 GCA_046732235.1 Actinomycetota bacterium | reverse complement strand
CGACACCAGCTCGGCATCCGCCCCGGCCTTCTGCACCGCTCCGAACGGCTCGGTCAGCTCGACCTGCTCGACGCCGTCGGCGGCCAGGAACGCGATCTTCTTGCCCTGTAGCTGAGCCATCTCACATCCTTCCGGTGGGTTTGCGTATCGGCCTCGCCTACCCCCGTGGGAGGGGCTGCAAACGTCGCCGGGGAAGGTAAGATCGTCGCTGCTTGGATGCCGATTCGGAGGGAACGTGCGCACCGGGCAGATCGGGGTTGAATCCACCGGGGATATCCATGTGCTCGTCCTGCGCGGCGAGCACGATCTGTCGACCGCGCCGGACGTGCGGGCGCACCTCGAGGCGGCTGTCGGGGCCGGCGGGGACGTCATCGTCGACCTGTCGGAGACGAGCTTCATCGACAGCAGCATCCTCGGCGTCCTTGTCGCCGGCTATCGCAGCGTCACGACCGGCGCACCCGCGCGCGGGTTCGCCGTCGTGGCCGTGCCCCGGAGCAGCGTGACCCGCCTGTTCGACCTCGTGTCGGTGTCCGAGGTGATCCCGGTCCACCCGACGAGAGCGGACGCGGTGTCGGCGCTCAGCGACGACTAGAGAATTCGCGCGTCGTCATCCGCACGACCAGCACGGCGATGTCGTCCTGCGGATCGGTGGTCGAGAACGCCACGACGGCGCGCTCGATCTCGTCGGCGATCTCGCGCGGCGATCCGCTCCCGGCGGACCCGAGCAGCGCCCGCAGGCGCTCCTCGCCGAACAGCTCGCCGTCGCCGCGGCGATCGCTGACGCCGTCGGTCCAGAGCACGATCGCGTCCCCGGGCCGAAGCACGATCCGCTGCTCGTGGACGCTGATCTCCGGCAGGATCCCGAGCAGCGTCCCCGGGTGTCCCGGCTGCTCGATCGATCCGTCGCCGCGGAGCACGAACGGGAGCGGATGCCCGCCCGACGCGACGATCAGCTCGAGCCCGTCCTCGAACGGCCTGGCGTACGCGTACGCGACGGTGCAGAACTGCCCGTTGCCGGCCCGCTTGAGGACGGCGTCGTTCAGCGCCCGCAGGACGCCGTCGGGCCGGTGATCGGGGAGCCAGATAGATGCCGTCCGCACGGTGTGCCGGGCGAGGGCCGTGAGCGCGGCCGCCGCGGCCCCCTTCCCGCAGACATCGCCGATCGCGAACCCGAATTCCCCGGCCGACCCGATCTCCCAGAGGTCGTAGAAGTCACCGCCGACCAGGTTCTGGGCCCCGGCCGCCCGGTAGGTCGCCGCCACGTCGACGCCGGGCGGCTGGGGCATGCGCCGCGGCAGCAGGCTGCGCTGAAGGGTCTCGGCGATCTCCTGCTGCTCGGTGTAGAGCCGCGCGTTCGCGACGGCGAGGGCCGCGTGGGTGGCGATGTCCTCGGCGAACGCGAGATCGCGCTCGCCGAAGACCCGGTCGGACTCGGCGGCCACGAGCGTCAGCGCGCCCAGCACCTGACCGCGGGCCCGTAGCGGCACCGTGAGGACCGAGTGCAGGCCGAGCTCGTCGAAGATGATGCGGGTGAAGTCGGCGTCGGGGCGGGCCGCGTCGACCATCTCGCGGGTGATCCGGGGCGTCAGCTGCGATTGACCCGTCCGGATCACCCTCCCGACGCCCCCGTTCAGGTCGGTGGGGTAGCGGCGGTCGAGGTCGCGGGCAAACTCGACCCGGCCCGGGTCGGTGTGCTCGATCGCAACCGTCCGCAGCCCCGTCCCGTCGAGGACGTAGACCGCGCACCAGTCGGCGAGGAGCGGCACGACAAGCCGGGCCAGGCGGCGAAGCGACTCGTCCGGGTCGAGCGACTCCGTCAGCAGGTCGGTGGCGTCGGCCAGGAACCGGGCCTCGGTCTCGCGCCGGCGCGGCTCGGTGACGTCCACGAGCGTCGTCACCGCGCCCAGGACACGGCCGCCGGCGTCGAGCACCGGACGGGCGCTGATGTTCACCCAGCCGCGGGTGCCGTCGCCGCGCTCGACCTCGATCTCCTCGCTGTCCACCACCTCGCCGGTGGCGAGGCTGCGGGCGATGGGCCAATCGTCTGGCGTGAACCTGCGGCCGTCGGGGTGGTACCCCACATACGGCGTGACGTCCGTGATCGGCTCCGGCCCGGCCGGGGGCACTCGCCAGATCTCGGTGGCCTTGTCGTTCACCGCGACGATGTGGCCGCTCGGCGCGTCGGCGATGGCGACGCCGACCGGCAGCTGCTGCATGAGCGCTGCCAGCCGCTGCCGCTCCGACTCCGCCGCCTCGAACAGCCGGGCGCGGTCGAGCGCCTGCCCGTAGTGCTGGCCGATCGTCATCAGGGCGGCGCGGTCGGCGGGCTCGAGCCGCCGGCCCTCGCCGAAGCGGAACGCAACGGCGCCGATGACGCCGCCCCGACCCTGGACGGGTAGGGCGGCGATCACCTCGTCCTCGGCTGGGCCGGGCAGGTCCGGGTAGTCGCGCGCCCGGTCGGCGGGCGATTCGACGTAGACCGGACGCCCGGTTCGGACGACGTCGCCCATCGGCGTCCGCTGCGAGAGGTCGAACTGGCGCCACCTCCGCTCGGTGGCCTCGTCGAAGCCCGCCATCCCCACCATCTCGAGCCGGTCCCCGTCGGCCGAGACGAGCGCCGCCGAGACGGTCCTCGCGCCCACGAGCTCGCAGGCGCGGCCGACGACGAGCTCGGTGACGTCGGCCTGGGTCAGCGCGCCTGAAAGGTCGGCCGCGAGCTCCTGGATGCCGCCCATGCCCCGCCGCCACGCCACCAGCTCGCCGACGTCGCGCACGAGGCAGGCGACCGCCGGTGCGCCCTCGCCGCCGGGGAGCGGCTGGAGCCCGACGACGAACCGGCCCGCCCGCCCTGCGGGCGCGAGCTCCCGCTCCTCCGCTGCCCCGGTCTCGAGCACCCGGCGCACATCCTCCTCGGGGATCCATGGGGCCACGTCGGACAGGGGGCGGCCCAGATGGACAGCCTCGTCGCCGCCGATCAGCCCGCACAGCGCGGCGTTCGCGCGGGTGACGCGGAGGTCGCCGTCGACGAGCAGCACGCCCACGGGCACGCGTTCCACGACGGCGTCCAGAAGCTCCACCGCCGGCCGCGGGCCGGTCGGAACCGGGTTCACTCGGGCACCCACCGCATGCCCAGGGGATGGTACCGGTAAGCAGGTGCGAAAGGCTATCCGCGGCGGCGCTGCGACATCACGACATAGCGTGGATCCTCGGCCGACTGGAACCCGGCCCGGAAGACGGCGAAGCGCTCGGCCACGGCCCCGCCCAGCACGAGACCGGCCGCCAGCCGGCCCAGGATCGGGCGCCGGCCCGCCACCGCTCCCAGGACGGCACCGGCCGCGGTCGCGGCCTTCGACGCGCGCGCGAACGCCCCGGCCCTGCCGCGGTGATACGGCTCCCCGAGGTCGCCGAGCCGCCGCTCCATCGCCGTCGTCGACGCGAGCTCACCGGCGGCGCCGGCCAGCATCATCCGCCGCGCCGGACCGGCCGCGGCCACCGGCGTCAAGATGACCGCGGCCGCCCCCGCGCTCGCGGCCGCGCCGGATGCGAAGACGAGGGGCAGCTCGCGCCGCGCCTCGTGCCAGACCGGGACGGCGGTGTCGGAGACGAGCACCGCGGTGTACGTCGCGACGACGGGGCCGAGCAGGCCGGCCACGCCCTGGGACAGCGCCCGTACGCGCGGCAGAACGCCGGTGACCTCGCACGCCGCCGCCGTACCCGCCGCCGTCCCGGCGGTGGTGAGAATCCACGTGCCGACGTTCATCGGCGACGTCGGCTTGAACACGCGGAGCATGTTCATGAACCGCTCCGGCCGGCCGAGGTCCTTGATGAGCAGCGCGGGGCTTGCCGTCAGCGCCGCCGCGGCCGTGAGCGTCGTGGAGCGCGCCAGCGCGCGGTTGCCTGTCGCCCGCGCGGCCAGGCCGAGCGCCGAGGAGCCCCCGGCGAGCCCGCCCGTGAAGAGGTACCAGGCGACCTCCTGCTTCCAGACGGGCGGGCGGACGATCGGGCGCCCGTAGTACCCCTCGGTGCGCTCCGTCATCGCCGCCCTCCCAGGAGGCAGGCGACGGTCCCGAGGGCGAGCGCGCCGGCGGCGACGGCGGCGGAGCGCCACATCTCGGGCAGGTCGCGGGTGGTGTCGACCGGGTTGGGCGGCAGGCCGTAGACCTCGGGCTCGTCCAGCAGCAGGAAGAACGCGCCGAACCCGCCGATGCCGTCGTCCGGATCCTCCCCGTAGAGGCGCGCGCCGGCGAAGCCGTCCTCGACGACCTTTTCGAGCCGCGCCCCGGCGCGCTCGCGCAGCTCGTCGAGCGGGCCGTACTGGATCGACTCGGTCGGGCACGCCTGCGCGCAGGCCGGCGTCATGCCCTCGCGGGTGCGGTCGTAGCAGAGCGTGCACTTCCACACCCTGCCGTCGTCCTCGATCTCACGCTTGTCCAGGACCCCGAACGGGCACGCGGGCACGCAGTAGCCGCAGCCGTTGCAGACGTCCTCCTGCACCACGACCGTGCCGAGCTCGGTGCGCACGATCGCGCCGGTGGGGCACACGTCGAGGCAGGCGGAGTGGGTGCAGTGCTTGCAGACGTCCGAGCTCATCAGCCACCGGAAGCCGTCGCCGTCCTCCCCGTCGCCGACGCGCAGCGGCCGGTCCTGCTCGATGAAGGCGACGTGGCGCCACGTGTCCGCCCCCAGACGCCCCGTGTTGTCGTAGGAGTCGCCGGTGAAGACGAGGCCGTCCTCCGGCACCTGGTTCCACTCCTTGCAGGCCACCTCGCACGCCTTGCACCCGATGCACACGCTCGTGTCGGTGAAGAAGCCCATGCGCGGCTTCGCCTCGTCGCCGTAGGTCTCTGGCCAGGCCTCGGTCTGGACGTGCGGCTGCGCGCTCACGAGACCGCCCCCCGCGGCGCCCGCCCGGGGCGGATGTCGCACGTCGCCGCCTTGACCTCCTGGATGTGCACGTTCGGGTCGAGCACGATCGGGAAGAGGTCGTTGGCCGAAGCGCCCCGGGCCAGTCCGCGGGAGCCCCAGTGGTACGGGAGCCCGACCTGGTGCAGCATGCGGCCGTTCACCTGCAGCGGCCGCATCCGGTCGGTGACGAGCACGCGGGCCTCGATCGCGGCCCGCTCGGTCGCGACGGTCGCCCAGCCGCCGTGGACGAGCGAGCGCTCGGCGGCCAGCTCCGGGCTCACCTCGCAGAACATCTCCGGCTGCAGCTCCGACAGGTACGGCACGAACCGGCTCATCCCGCCGGCCGTGTGGTGCTCGGTCAGCCGGTAGGTGGTCATCACGAACGGGTACTGGTCGGCGCCGGGCTCGCCGTCGGTCGGCTGGGTGTGGTTGCCCGGCCGCTCGAAGACCTGGCGGGCCGGGTTCCCGCGCTGGTCGTAGAGCCGGTTCCGGAACGGCGACTCGTGCGGCTCGTAGTGGGTGGGCAGCGGGCCGTCCACGAGGCCGGCGGGGACGAACAGCCAGCCGCGGCCGTCGGCCTGCATGATGAACGGATGGTTGCCCTTGATCGCGTCCTGCGCCGTGGCGCCGTCCGGCGGGACGTAGTCCGGGCGCTTGTCGGCCTCGAAGTCCGGCACGTCCTCGCCGGTCCACTGGCCCTCCTGCTCGTCCCACCAGACGTAGCGCTTGCGCTCCGACCACGGCTTGCCGTCCGGGTCGGCGGACGCGCGGTTGTAGATGATGCGGCGGTTGGCGGGCCACGCCCAGCCCCACTCCGGTGCTACCCAGCTCTGCTCGGAGCCAGGCTTGCGCCGGGCGGGCTGGTTCGTCTCGCCGGCGAAGCAGCCGCAATAGATCCAGCAGCCGCAGGTCGTCGAGCCGTCGTCCTTGAGCTCGGTATACGCCGAGAGCGCGCCCCCGTCGGGGCCGGTGCCGTTGATCTCGCGCAGCACCGCCTCGGCGCTCGGCTCCTGGTTCTCGCCGGACGTCGGGTAGTGCCATTGCAGCTCGAGCACGGGCCGGTCGCGCTCCTCCTCCGAGCCCTCCAGCTTCTCGCGGATGATGCGGCCGAGGTGGTAGTAGAACCAGAGCTCCGAGCGGCAGTCGCCCTCGGGCTCGACCGCCTTGTGGTGCCACTGGAGCAGGCGCTGGGTGTTCGTGAACGACCCGTCCTTCTCGGTGTGGGCCGACGCGGGCAGGAAGAAGACCTCGGTGCCGATCTCCTCCGGGTGGAGCTCGCCACGCCGCACCTCGGGCGAGTCGTACCAGAACGCCGCCGTCTCGATCTCGACCAGGTCGCGCACGACGAGCCAGTCGAGCTTGGCCATCGCCTTCCGGTGCAGGCCCGAGTTGGCGGAGCCGACCGCGGGGTTCTCGCCCGCGACGATGAACCCCTTCACGGTTCCCTCGAGCATGTCGAGCACCGTCTGGTAGATGGAGTGGTCGCCCGTGATCCGGGGGAGGTAGTCGAAGCAGAAGTCGTTCTCGGCCGTCGCGTGCGCGCCCCACCAGGCCTTCAGGAGGCTCACGGTGTAGGCGTTCATGTTGCCCCAGAACCCGCTGTGCGAGGTGTTCAGCTCGACGAACTCGGCCAGGTCCTGGTGCGCATGCGCGTGCGGCATCGGGATGTAGCCGGGCAGGATGTTGTAGAGCGTCGGGATGTCGGTCGAGCCCTGGATGGACGCATGGCCGCGCAGCGCCAGGATGCCGCCGCCGGGGCGGCCGATGTTCCCGAGCAGGAGCTGGATGATCGAGGCGGCGCGGATGTACTGGACGCCGACCGTGTGCTGCGTCCAGCCGACCGCGTAGCAGAAGGCCGAGGTGCGCTCGCGGCCGGAGTTGTCGCAGAGCGCCTTCGCGACCATCCGGAACTGGTCGCGGGGCACGCCGCACACCTGCTCCACGAGTTCCGGCGTGTAGCGGGCGTAGTGGCGGCGGAGGAGCTGGAACACGCACCGGGGGTGCTCAAGCGTCGGATCCTCTTCGGGCGGCTCGCCGTGCTTGAGCGACGCGCCGTGACCGCCGTGGCCGGACGCCTCGCCCTGGTTCGCGCCCATCTCCCGCTGCCCGGCGGAGCCGTGCACCGCCATCCCGGCGTACTGCCAGGTCGTGTTGTCGTAGGTGCCCTTCCCGTCCTGCCAGCCCGAGAAGAAGCCGTCGAGCTCCTCGGTGTCCTGGAACCCCTCGTCGACGATGACGGGCGCGTTCGTATAGCTCACGACGTAGTCGCGGAACTCACGCCCGTTCTCGAGGATGTAGTTGATGATGCCGCCGAGGAAGGCGATGTCGGAGCCGGCCCGGATCCGCACGTGGTCGGTGACCATCGCGCTCGTGCGGGTGAAGCGCGGGTCGATGTGAATCACCTGGGCGCCGCGCTCGCGCGCCTCCATCACCCACTGGAACCCGACCGGGTGGCACTCGGCCATGTTCGATCCCATGATCACGATGCAGTCCGAGTTCTGCAGGTCCTGCTGGAAGGTCGTGGCGCCGCCCCGGCCGAACGAGGTGCCCAGACCGGGCACCGTGGAGGAGTGTCATATGCGGGCCTGGTTCTCGACCTGGACGAACCCGA
>JBKPMQ010000099.1:0-7485 GCA_046732235.1 Actinomycetota bacterium | reverse complement strand
GTGCAGGTGCTCGCCGACGCTCACGGGTCGTGCATCCATCTCGGCGAGCGCGACTGCTCGCTCCAGCGGCGGCACCAGAAGATCGTGGAGGAGTCCCCCTCCCCCGCGGTCGACCCCGACGGGCGCGCGCCACGTCGAGGTGCAGGTGCTCGCCGACGCCCACGGGGCGTGTATCCATCTCGGCGAGCGCGACTGCTCGCTGCAGCGGCGGCACCAGAAGATCGTCGAGGAGTCCCCCTCACCCGCCGTCGACCCCGACCAGCGGGCCGCCCTCGGCGCCGCCGCGGTCGCGATCGCGTCGGCGGCAGGCTACGTCGGCGCAGGGACGGTCGAGTTCCTCGTGGCCGACGACGGGACGTGGTGCTTCCTCGAGCTGAACGCCCGCCTCCAGGTGGAACATCCCGTCACCGAGGCCGTGGCGGGCATCGACCTCGTCCGGGCGCAGCTCGACATCGCCGCCGGCGAGCCGCTCGAGCTGGAGCAGGCCGACGTCGACCTGCGCGGGCACGCGCTCGAGTGCCGCCTGTACGCCGAGGACCCCGCCGCCGGTTTCGTCCCCGCGACCGGCCGGTTGGCCCGCCTGAGGCTCCCGGTCTGGCCGGGGGTGCGGGTCGACGCCGGCGTGCGCGAGGGCGACGAGGTCGGCGTGCGCTACGACCCGCTGCTGGCGAAGGTGATCGCGCACGCCGAGGACCGCGACGCGTGCATCGAGCGGATGGCGGCGGCGCTCGCCGAGACCGCCGTGCTCGGCGTCCAGACGAACCTGGGGTTCCTGCGCTGGCTGCTCGACCAGCCCGGCTTCCGCGCCGGCGGGGCCGGGATCGACTTCGTCGAGCGGGAGTGGCGCCCCGAGCTCGTGCCCCCGCTCCCCGACGAGGTGCGCGCAGCCGCGCTCGCCGCCGGCCGCGACGACGTCTGGCACGCGTTCGGGCCGCCGCGGCCGCGGGTCGAGGTGGCCGACGGGCACGTCCTCCACGAGGGGTGGCAGTACCGCGTGGTCGCGGACGAGGCGGAGGCCGGGCCGGCGGGGGCGGCCGACGGCTCGCTGCATGCGCCGATGCCCGGGACGGTGCTGCGGGTCGACGTGCGCGAGGGCCAGGCGGTGGCGGCAGGCGCGCCGCTGGTCGTGCTCGAGGCGATGAAGATGGAGCTGGCCGTGTCGGCGCCGGCCGACGGGACTGTGACGGCCGTCCTCGTCGCGGCCGGCGACCTGGTGGCGCGCGGCCAGGCGCTCGTGGAGCTCGACGCGCCGTGAGCGACGCCGTGACGGTCGTCGAGGTCGGGCCGCGCGACGGCCTCCAGAACGAGGCCGCCGTCATCCCGGCGGCCGACAAGGTGCGCCTGATCGAGCGGCTCGCGGAGGCCGGCCTGCCGGTCGTCGAGGCGACGTCGTTCGTCTCGCCGAGGGCCGTCCCCCAGCTGGCGGACGCCGACGAGGTGCTGCCGGCCGTCCACCGCCGCCCGGGCGTGCGATATCCGGTGCTGGTGCCGAACGTGCGCGGGCTGGAACGGGCGCTCGCGGCCGGCGCCGATGCGATCGCAGTCTTCACGGCCGCCTCGGACGAGTTCACCCGGGCGAACATCGGCATGACGATCGCCGAGTCGCTGCTCGCGTTCGCGCCGGTGCTCCAGCGGGCGCATGCCGAGGGGATGTGGACGCGCGGCTACGTCTCGACCGCGTTCGGCTGCCCCTACTCGGGCGCCGTCCAGCCGGCCGTCGTCGCCGGCGTCGCGGCGGCGCTGCGCGGGCTCGGCTGCGGGCAGATCTCGATCGGCGACACGATCGGCGTCGGCCGGCCGGAGCAGGTGCCCGAGGTGATCGCCGCGGTGACGGCGTCCGTACCCGTCGAAGAACTCGCCCTGCATCTGCACGACACCGGCGCGCGCGCGCTCGAGAACGTGGCCGCCGGGCTCGACGCGGGCGTGCGAATCTTCGACTCGTCGGCCGGCGGGCTCGGCGGCTGCCCGTTCGCGCCGGGCGCGCCGGGCAACCTCTCGACCGAGGCGCTCGTCGCCCTCCTGCACGAGCGCGGGCACGAGACCGGCGTCGACCTCGAGGCGGTGCGCGAGGCGGGCGCGTGGATGCGGGGCCTCGTCGGCCGGTGAAGGCGCTCCTGCTCGACCTGGACGACACGCTCGTCCCCGACTACGCCGGCTTCCTGGCCGCGGTCGACGACTGCGCCGCCGCGCTCGGCGGTCCGGCCGGGATGGGCGCGACCGTGCACGCCCGGGCACGCGTGCGGTGGGGGCAGGCGCCCGACGCCGCGGCGCTCGTGATGCGCGACATGAGCTCGTGGGAGGCGCTCTGGGCGCCGTTCCCGGCGGGGACGGAGACGTGGGCGGACGGGTTCCGGCTCGGGGCCTGGCACGAGGCCCTCGCCGATCACGGCGTCGACGACCGCGAGCTGGCCGAGCGGCTGGCCCGGGCGTACCGCGAGCACCGCCACGCCCGCTGCCGGCCCTACTCCGACGCGGTCGCCGTGCTCGAGTCGCTGCGCGGCCGGATGCGCCTCGCCGTGGTCACCAACGGCACCGCGCAACACCAGCGGGCGAAGCTGGCGGCGTCCGGCCTGACCGGCCTCTTCGACGCGATCGTGACGTCGGGCGCCGTCGGCGCCTCCAAGCCCGACCCGGCCATCTTCCGGGCGGCGCTCGATGCGGTCGGGTGCGAGGCCTGCGACGCCGCGATGGTCGGCGACCACCCCCTCCGCGACGTCGCCGGCGCCCAGCAGGCAGGCCTGCGCGGTATCTGGATCGACCGCAACGGCGGCGACTCACGCGGCGTCGTCCCCGACGCGCGGATCCGCGAGCTCTCGGAGCTCGCGGGACTCGGGTGGTGGTAGCCGGCGGGCCGGGCCGGCGGGCGGTGGCCGGGCCCTTCGACGGGCGCAACCGGCGACAAGTGTCACATGGTGATGCCGGACAGTGGCGCCTCCACTCCGGCGCCCCCGCGACACTGCCCATGTGGACTCCGCCGCCCGGATCCGCGCCGCCGCGGCCAACCACCGGTCGTGGTTCCGGCGGTTGGCGCGGGCCCGCGGCGGCCGGGTCGAGCGCGCCGGCGGAGTCGACCTGATCGTGGGCGAGCCGGAAGGCGACCATCGCGTTTCCCCGCAGCCGGAGGATCGAGGCGGCCGTCGCCCGCATCCGCGAGCTCGGCGTGCCGGAGGCGAGCTGCTGGGCGGAAGGGCTCGACCGCGACCTGCTCGCCCGCGCCCCGGCGCTGGTCCGCCGCCGCTTCGAGCCGTTCGGCGGCACGCTGCTGCACCTCGCCGTCGAGCGGGACCGGCCCGAGTTCGCGCGGCTCGGCCTGGAGCGCGGCGCCGACCCGGGCGCCCGCAATCGCACCTACCGCGGGACGCCGCTCGATTGGGTGAGGCACACCGGCGCGACCGCCACCGGCGCCGTCCTGGCCGCTACTCCGAGCTGACGGTGACCTTCTCCATCGTCACCGGCTCGACCGGCCGGTCGCGGCCGTCGCGGTCGACGCTCTGGATCGCGTCGACGACATCCTGGCCGCCCGTCACCTGGCCGAACGCCGTGTGCTTGCCGTCGAGCCAGGGCGTCGCGTCCGCCGTCACGATGAAGAACTGGCTGCCGTTCGTGTTCGGGCCGGCGTTCGCCATCGCGAGCGTCCCGCGCACGATCCGGTGGTCGTTGATCTCGTCGTCGAACTTGTAGCCGGGCCCGCCCATGCCCGTCCCCTCGGGGCAGCCGCCCTGGATCATGAAGTCGGGGATCACGCGATGGAAGATCAGCCCGTCGTAGAAGCCCTCGCCGGCCAGCTTCTCGAAGTTCGCCACCGTCTCCGGGGCGTCGTCGCGGAAGAGCTCCAGCTCGATGTTGCCCATGCTCGTCTCGATCGTCGCGGTCGTCGCCATGCCGTGTCCGTCCCCCTTTTCGGATCGCTCGAAGGGGGCACCATAGCCGTGGGCTACACGCCGGCCCGCTCGAGGGCGGGGATGGCGCCCAGCATCTGGTACTCCTCCCGCGCGGCGGCGACGTCGCCGGCGATCTCGAGGCAGCGGGCGCGCTCGAACCGGCACCCCAGCTGCGCGAACGCCTTCGTGGCCCGGTCGAGGGCCGCCTCGTCGCCGGCGATCCCGCGGGCGCGGTCGAGCTGTGCCATCACCCGCGGCAGCTCCTCGATCCCCGGCGCCGCGAGGGCATCGGCGAGCGCGGCGTCGAGCTGGTCCCAGCGCCCCAGGAGCGCGAGCGCTTCGGCCCGTACGGCGAGCGCGTTCGGGCGCATCGTCGCCAGGTGGCGGAGCTGGTCGAGCGCGAGCTCCGGCTCCCCCCGGCCGACGAGGGCCAGCGCGACGACGGGGTGGAATTCCGAGACCGGCACGTAGCCGAGCCTCTGCTCGAGCTCCTCGGCCCGCTCCTGGTCGCCGCGGAGCAGGAAGATGGCGGCGGCGATCCCGCTCGCCCGCGCCGGCGCCTTCCCGGCCCGGCGGCCGCCGCTGCGGCGGTAGAGCGCCAGGTAGCGCTCGTACGCGCGTAGGGCGCCGTCCCACCGATCCCAGTAGAAGAGCGCCTCGGCGACATCGAGCACCGGCCGCGCCTGCCAGTGGGCCTCCTCGTCGGCGCCGGGCTCTCCCGCCTGCTCGCCGGCCCGGACGGCGCCCGCGTAGTCGCCCACCAGCATGCGCGTCTGCGCCGCCTGCGAGCACGCGTCCATCCGCTCCTCGCGGCGGCTGTCGGGGAATGCGAGCTCGAGCCGGCGGTCGGCCAGGTCGCGGGCCTCGACGTAGCGGCCGAGGGCGAGCAGGAGGACGGCGATCGCGTCCATCGCCGCCGAGCGCAGCGTCGAGCGGTTCAGGCGCTCGCCGATCGCGAGCGCCTCCCGGCCCGCGGTCAGACCCTCCTCCAGCGCGACCCGATCGGAGCGCTCGTAGCGCCACCGGTTGAGCGCGCTTGCGACCAGCAGGCGGGCCTCGATGATCGGCAGATCGGCGCTGCGCGCCTCGATCAGCCCCTGCGTGATCATGTCGGCGATCGTCGTGCGCTTCGGCAGCTCGTCGAACCACGACCCCCACCGGGTCGGCATGTCGACCCACTTCCAGCGCAGGCGGGCCAGGTCGCCCGGCGCCGCACCGGCCGCCTCGGCATGGTCGAGCGCCTCGCCATAGGCCTCCCACGCCTCCTCGGCCTCCTCCGTCATCCAGCGCGCGTCGCCCACCGCCTCGGCGGCCATCGACCGCTCGCTCTCCCCGTGCGCGAGCGTCTCGGCGAGGGCAGCCTGGCGCAGGGCGAGGCCGTGCGCGTAGATCTCCCGCGCGTCGGCCGCCGCCGCCAGCAGCAGGCGCACCGCGTCGGCGCGGGCCTCGTCGGCGCCCAGGCCGGCCGCGGTGGCGTAGTGGCTCGCGAGCGTCTGCCGGCTCACGACGGGATCCTCCTCGAGCGAGCGGGCGAGCGCCAGGTGGAGGCGGCCGCGCTCGGCGCGGGGGATGCTCTCGTAGGCGACGTCGCGGATGAGGGCGTGCTTGAAGACCTGGCCCCCGCCGGGCTCCGCGAAGATCATGCCCCGCTCGGCCAGGCGGCGCAGGGTGCGGCCCAGGTCCGGCTCGGGGGCGAGCGCCGCCAGCTGCGCCTGGGTGAACCGGCGGCCGATCACCGACGCGCGCTGCAGCACCTGCTTCGACTCCGGCGTCAGCAGGTCGATGCGCGCGGCGATGACGCCCTGCACGGTCTCGGGCACGCGCTCGGCGCCCTCGTCCGTCATCGCCAGGATCTCCTCGAGGAAGAACGGATTGCCGCCGGCCAGGGCGACCTCGCCGTCGTGCTCGCCGCCGAGCGCGGTCGCGAGGCGGCGCATCTGCTCGGCGCCGAGGGCGGAGAGCGTCACGGTCGTCTCGTCGCGCATGCCGGAGCCCCAGCCCGGGTGCCGCACGAGCAGGTCGTCGCGTGCGACACAGAGCACGACCAGCGCGGCGTGGGCGTCGCTGCGGATCACGGACGAGACGAGCTCGAGCAGCGCCGGCTCGGCCCAGTGCGCGTCCTCGATCACGACGAGGGTCGGCTGGCGGCCGGCCATCGCGAGGAGCAGCTGGCGCCAGGCGTCGTGTCCGCCCTGCGGGTTGCGCTCGTACTCGTCGCCCTCCCGCGGGGCCCGGCGCCGGTTCGACACGGTGCGCAGGAGCTCCTCGATCCACTCCGGGGTGGCGCCGGGGACGAGCGCATGCAGGAAGCCGGTCACGCGGGCGATCGCCTCGTCGGGCTCGTCGTCGGGGCGCACGGTCGCCGCACGCAGGAGCACGTCGCGCAGCGGCACGTACGGCCCCGCCTCGCCGTACGGCAGGCAGCGGCCGACCCACACGGCGGGCGGCTCGTCCGAGCGCTGCAGCTCGACGACGGCCTCCTCGAGCAGGCGGCTCTTGCCGATGCCGGGCTCGCCGATGACGGTGATCAGGTGCGGCCGGCGGTGCTCGACGGCGCGCTCGACGAGCGAGCGGATCAGCGTCAGCTCCGCCTCGCGGCCCACGAACGGCCCGAACGCCCGCCGCCGGCGTCGGTACGAGCCCACGGGCGCCATCCGCTCGACGGCGAAGGCGGTCACCGGGCCGGCGCGGCCCTTCACCCGCAGGGAGCGCGGCGCGACCGTGCGCGCGAGCGGCTCGACCGCCCGGAACGTGCGCTCGCCGACCAGGATCTCGCCCGGCTCGGCCGACTGCTGCAGGCGCGCCGCCAGGTTCACCGCCTCGCCGGTGACGAGGAAGTCGCGCCCCGGCGTCGTGCCGGTGACGACGAGCCCGGTGTTGATCCCGATCCTCAAGGCCAGATCCATGTTGCGGCGCTCGGCCAGGTTGGCGAGCCGGGAGCGCATGACGATCGCCGCACGCACCGCCCGCTCGGGATCGTCCTCGTGGGCCAGCGGGACGCCGAACACGGCCATCACCGCGTCGCCGATGAACTTCTCCACCGTCCCGCCGTAGGCCTCGGCCGCGCGCGAGAGCTGGTCGTACACGTCGCCCAGGAGCTCGCGCAGCGTCTCGGCGTCGATCCGCGTCGACAGCTCGGTCGACCCGGCCAGATCGGCGAAGAGCACGGTCGCGAGCTTGCGCTCGGCCGCGTCGCCGACGCCCAGCGCGCGGCCGCAGTTGGGGCAGAATCGGGCGCCCTCGGGGGGCAGGGCGCCGCAGTTGGGGCAACGGGTGGCTGTCATGGTCGTCATGGGTAGGATGCCCGAGGCCGGACGACCGGCCGTCCGCCCGGGATGCGAATCGCCACCGCCAACACCTCGCCGCTCCGAGCCAGCGCCGACGTGCTGGTGGTGACGGTGTCGAAGCCTCCCACGCTCGAGGGGGTGGCTGCAGAGATCGACGCCGCGCTGGGCGGCACCCTCTCGGACCTCGTCAAGGCCGGCGAGATCCGCGGCGCCCGCGGAAAGGTGACGATCGTCCACGCGGGCGGGGGCGTGCGCGCCAGGCGGGTGGCGGTGGCCGGCCTCGGCAAGGAGCCCGACGGCGACGCCGTGCGCCATGC
>JBKPMQ010000098.1:0-4374 GCA_046732235.1 Actinomycetota bacterium | reverse complement strand
GAGCAGCTCGGCGGCGGCCGTCGCCTCGCGCAGGGCGGTGCCGGTGCAGGCGAGCGTCAGGTCGCCGCCGTCCCGAAGCTCGATGGCGCGCCCGATCCGGAGCTCGGCGCCGGGGGGCAGGAGGGCCGGCTCGCCGTTCTTGCCCAGGCGCAGGTAGACGGGCCCGTCGTGGGCGGCCGCGGCCTGCGCGGCGCGCCCGGCCTCGGCCGGGTCGCCGGGGGCGAGGACGGTCATGCCGGGCAGCACGCGTGTCAGGGCGAGGTCGTCGATGGCGTGGTGCGTCGGCCCGAGCGTGCCGTAGGAGACGCCGCTGCCGACGCCGACGAGCTTCACGTTCGCGCCGGCGCACGCGACGTCGACGCGCACCTGGTCATGGGCCCGCGACGTCACGAACGGCGCGATGGAGTAGGCGAACGGCACCTTGCCCGAGTAGGCCAGGCCCGCGGCGACGCCCACGAGCGTCTGCTCGGCGATGCCGACGTTCAGGTAGCGGCCCGGCGCGGCCGCCTGGAACGGCTCGAACAGGCCGACGCCGAGGTCGCCCGTGAGCGCCCAGACGCGCTCGTCGGCGCCGCCGAGCCCGGCCAGCGCGCGGAAGAACGCGTCCCTCACGCCGCCTCCTCGAGCCCGTCGAGGCCGGCGAAGAGGATGTGGCGCTCGTGCGGACGAAAGGAGCGGTAGTGCGACATGAACTCGCCCTCCAGGGCGGGCACGCCGTAGCCCTTGACGGTGCGGGCGACGATCGCGACCGGGCGCCGCGCCGGGGCGCCCAGGGCGCAGGCGAGGGCGGCGTGGGTGTGGCCGTCCACCTCGGACGTGACCCAGCCGAACGCCCGGAACTTCTCCGCGAGCGGCTCCAGCGAGAGCACCTCTCCCACGCGGCCGAGGCCCTGGAACCCGTTGGCGTCGACGATCAGGCGCAGGCCGGGAGGCGCCAGGTGCCCGGCCAGCGCGACGGCCTCCCAGACGGAGCCCTCGTCGAGCTCGCCGTCGCCGACCAGGCAGAACGTGCGCGTTTCGCGGCCGTCGGCGCGGTCGGCGAGCGCGCGCCCGAGCGCGACGGCGACGCCGTGGCCGAGCGAGCCGGCCGTCAGCTCGACGCCGGGGACGTGGCGTTCGGGATGGCCGGCGAACGCGCCCCCGTCGCAGCAGTACCCGGCGATGACGTCGCGCTCGTCCAGGACGCCGGCGCGGGCGAGCACGGCGTAGAGCGCGGACGCGGCGTGGCCCTTGCTGAGCAGGAAGCGGTCGCCCTCCTCGGCGCGGAGCGTGCGCTGGTAGAGGACGGTCAAGATGTCGACGATCGAGAGCGAGCTGCCGATGTGGCAGCTCCCGGAGGCCAGGGCGGCCTCGAGCACGATCCGGCGGGCCGCGTCGGCCTCGTGCCGCAGATCGGCGCTCGCGCTCATGCGGCCGCCTCGCCAATTGGCGCATGCGGCGAGCGCCAATTGGCATCTCGGTCGCTGCGGCGGCGGAGCGGCGACGGCGGGGGCGCGACCGCAGCGCGGCGGTCGTCCCACACGCGCCACGGCGCCCGGCCGCTATCCCAGAGCGCGCGCAGGAGCTCCACGTCGCGGACGGTGTCGGCGCACTGCCAGAAGCCGTCGTGCTGGTAGACCATCAGCTCCCCGTCGCGGGCGAGGCCCTCGAGCGGGGCGCGCTCGAGCACGCAGGACGAGTCGAACGAGAGCCGCTCGAGCACGCGCCGGTCGAACACGAAGAACCCGCCGGAGACGAGGGTCGATCCGGCCGGCTTCTCGGCGAAGCGGTCCACGCGGGCCCGGTCGTGGACGAGCTCGCCGAACCGCGACGGCGGGTGGACTCCGGTCAGCGTGGCGAGCCGTCCGTGCGACCGGTGAAAGCCGATGGCGGCGGCGATGTCGACGTCGGCCAAGCCGTCGCCGTACGTGCACAGGAACAGGTCTCCGTCGAGGTGGTGGGCGACGCGCTTCACCCGGGCGCCGGTCATCGCGTCCTCGCCGGTGTCGACGAGCGTGACGTTCCAGTCCTCGCTCTCGGACGAGTGGTAGCGGACGTCGCCGCTGCGCAGGTTCACGCTCACGTCCGCCGCCAGGTTGCGGTACTCGAGGAAGTACTGCTTGATCATCGCCCCGCGGTAGCCCAGGCAGCAGACGAAGTCGGTCAGCTCGGCGGCGGCGTAGATCTTCATGATGTGCCAGAGGAGCGGACGGCCGCCGACCTCGACCATCGGCTTCGGCCGGTACTCGGTCTCTTCACGCATGCGCGTGCCCTGGCCACCGCACAGGATGACGACCTTGGGGTCAGAGAAGGAGGGCATCGTGCGGCCTCAATCGACGCCGCGGCGGGGAACCTTTAGCCGGTCGCGCGCGGGGGGCGGACGCGGCTCAAGTTCCCATGCCGTACCGCCGATGGGGCACGCATGCAGGCCTCCCCCCGCCGCGCGCCCGCTGCCCCGAACATGTTCTGGTCCGACCGCCCCGTCCTCGTCACGGGCGCCACGGGCCTGCTCGGATCGTGGCTGTGCGAGGCCCTCGTCGGCCGCGGCGCGGACGTCGTCGCCCTCGTCCGCGACCTGGTGCCGCAGAGCCTTTTCCACGCCGCCGCCCAGGGCCGCTGCACCACCGTCTTCGGCGACCTGCGCGACGGGCGGCTGGTCGAGCGCGTCCTGGCCGAGTACGAGATCGACGCGGTCTTCCATCTGGGCGCCCAGACGATCGTCGAGCACGCGCTGCGCGATCCCGCCAACACGATGCGCTCGAACATCGAGGGGACATGGGAGGTGCTCGACGCCTGCCGGCGCAGCGGCCGCCCGACCCGGATCGTCGTCGCCTCCTCCGACAAGGCGTACGGCACCCAGGCACAGCTCCCATACCAGGAGGACCACCCGCTCGCGGGGCGCCATCCCTACGACGTCTCCAAGAGCTGCACCGATCTGATCGCCCAGAGCTACGCGTGCACGTACGGCCTGCCGATCGTCGTCACCCGCTGCGGCAACCTCTACGGCGGCGGCGACCTGAACTGGAGCCGGCTCGTCCCCGGCACGATCCGCTCCGCCTTCCAGGGCCGGCGGCCGGTGCTGCGCAGCGACGGCACGCTCATTCGCGACTACCTCTACGTCGAGGACGCGGCCGAGGCCTACATGCAGCTGGCCGGGCGCGCCCACGAGCCGGGCATCGCGGGCGAGGCCTGGAACTTCTCGAACGAGCTGCAGCTGACCGCCGCAGACATGACCCGGCGTGTGCTCGCCGCCTGCGGGCGCGACGACCTCGAGCTCGACATCCGCGGCGAGGCGGTGCACGAGATCGCCCACCAGTACCTGTCCGCCGCCAAGGCCCGCGAGCGGCTGGGCTGGACGCCGGCCCACGGACTCGACGAGGGCCTGCGCCGCACCGTGGGCTGGTATCGCGGCCACCTGACCGGCGACGTCGGCCTCGCCGCATGACGCGACCGCTGCTCGCAATCTGCATCCCGACCTACAACCGGGCGGAGTTCCTGGGTCGCCTGCTCGACCGGCTCCATGCCGAGCTCGGGGGCGCCGCCGACGTCGTCGTCCTCGTCTCCGACAACGGCTCGCCGGACGCCACGCAAGACATCCTTGCGGACGCGGCGACGCGCATGCCCACCCTCCGGGCGCACCGGCAACCCGAGAACCTCGGGGCGCACGGCAACCATGTGTGGCTGGTCGAGAACGCACCCGACTGCGAGTATCTGTGGATCTTCGGCGACGACGACGAGCCCGAGCCGGGCGCCGTCGCGTACGTACGCGAGCTTCTCGAGGCGCACCGGCCCGCCTGGCTGCATCTCCCGCACCGGTTCGTCCACCCCGACGGCCGGGTGAAGGTGGAGTCGCGCCGTCCGGACGCACCCGAGGTGCATGCCGATCCGGGTCGCATGTGGGTGGCGCAATACCACTGGCTGACATTCCTCTCGGCGTCCGTCGTGCGCCGCGACGTGCTGCGGGAGGTCGCAGGTGCGTCACCCAGCCGGAACCTGTTCTTCCCGTTCGTCTGGTTCTTCGAGGCATCGCTCGACGGCCCATGCGTCGTCGCGGACCGCCTGCTCGTGACCGGCTCGACGGACATCTCCTGGGGCGCGCGCATGGTCGAGGCGATGACGCACCACTTCATCGGCCTCTACGACGAGGCGATCCACCGCCGCGCGAGCGCGCAGGAGTTCGGGCGCACCCTGGATGCGCACTACACGCAGGATCACCTCTGGTGCTGGAAGGAGGCCGGCATCGACTACCTGATCGAGACGCTGCGGCGCTTCCCGCACAGCCGCGTGCTGCGCCGCTACCTCTGGACGCTCGGCCGCGAGCTGCGCGATCCGCGCTGCGTGCCCGAGGTGGCCGCGGCGACGGCCGCCGCCGGCGACGATGCCGCAGCCCGCGCC
>JBKPMQ010000097.1:0-9792 GCA_046732235.1 Actinomycetota bacterium | reverse complement strand
CGGCCTGGTCGCGGCGATCGCCGCGGCCGCCCTCGCCCTGCGCGGGCTCCGCCGCGACCGCCGCGCCGACGAGCCCACCCGCATCCAGGCCCGCTTCGGCGAGGCAATGATCGCCGCCCTCCAGTCGACGCTCACCCACGGCGGCGACCTGGTCGAGGTCGAGAGCATCGAGGCGCTCGCGCGCCTGGCCGAGCGCCACCAGAGCCTGATGATCCACGAGCGGACCGCGTCCGGGCACGCCTACCTCGTGGCCGACAACGGCACGGCCTACGCCTACTTCGTGCACACGGACGAGCCCGAGCCCGCCGTGCGCGAACGGCTCGCCCGCGGCGAGCGCCTCCGCCCCCCGCGCGTCTGCCGCGTAGGCGCGTCCGCGTGCGCGCCCGCCCCGGGCGTACGATCCAGCGATGGCAGCCGCAGCCGCAGCCGGCCACGAGCTCACCGCCCACACCGCCGCGGACGTCCTGTCCGCCGGCGGGAACGCCGTCGACGCGACCGTCGCCGCCGCGGCGATGTCGTGGGCGGCCGAGCCGGGCCTGATCAGCCCCTGCGGCGGCGGGTTCCTGCTGGTGCGCCCGGCGCGGACGGGGAAGCTCCACCTGCTCGACGCGTTCACCGCCACGCCCGGCCACGACCTCCCGCCCGATCGCCGGCTCGCGACGTTCGACCGCGTCGACGTGCCCTTCGACGAGCGGACGACGCAGGTGTTCCACATCGGCGCCGCCGCCTGCGCCGTCCCCGGCGTCGTCGCCGGCATCGCCGCGGTGCACGGGCGGTTCGGCTCGATGCCGTGGCGCGAGCTGCTCATGCCGGCCGCCGCCGCCGCGAACGAGGGTGTGGCGTCGCGGGGCGGGCAGCAGGCGGTGCTCAAGGCCATCGAGGCGGTGCTGACGCACACCGAGGAGGCGCGGGCGGTGTTCGCGCCGGGCGGACGGTATGTGCGCGAGGGCGAGCGCGTCCGCCAGCCCGACCTCGCCGGCACGATCGAGCGGCTGGCCGAGCTCGGCCCGCGCGACTTCTACGAGGGCGGCCTCGCGGCAACGATGGTCGCCCACCAGCACGCGACCGGCGGGCGGCTGACGATGGCCGACCTGGCCGGCTACCGGGCGGTGTGGCGCCGGCCGCTGGAGATCGCCTACCACGGCCGGCGCCAGATCTCCACCAACCCGCCGCCGTCGTCGGGGGGTGTCCTGATCGGGCACATGCTGGCCGTGCTGCGCGGCGTCTCCGAGCCGCTCCCGCCGGGGCGGGCGCGGACGCTGCGCGCCTACGCGGAGGCGATGCGGTCGGCCGCGCGCATGCGCGGACCCCAGTTCGAGCGGCTCCTGCACCGCGGAGGCCTGGTCCGGTACATGCTCTCCGACGAGGCAATCGGACAGGGGCGGGCTGCGCTCGCGGCGGCGCTCGAGGGCGAGCCGTCGCAGGCGCCGTCGGTCCCGTCCGACCGCGGGACGACCCACATCTCGGTGGTCGACGAGGCCGGGAACGCCTGCGCCTACACGTCGTCGAACGGCTGCCACTCGGGCGTCATCGTGCCGGGCACCGGCCTGCACCTGAACAACATGATGGGCGAGGAGGATCTCGCCGCCGAGCGGGAGATGCCGCCGGGGACGCGGCTCACGAGCATGCAGGCGCCGACCATGGTCGTCGGGCCGGACGGCATCGAGCTCGTCGTGGGCTCGAGCGGGTCCAACCGGCTGCGCTCGGCGATCACCCAGGTCGCGATCAACGTGATCGACCACGGCATGGGGGCCCGCGAGGCCATCGACCATCCGCGCGTGCACGTCGAGGGCGACCGGCTCGACTGCGAGGGCGGCTTCGACCCGGCCGAGATCGAGAAGCTGGAGCACTGGGGCGAGCGCGTCAACCGGTTCGCCGGCCTCAACCTGTACTTCGGCGGCGCGAACGCCGTCGTCCGCCGCGGCGGAGCGCTCGAGGCCGCCGGCGACCCGCGCCGGGACGGCTTCGGGATCGTCCTCTAGCACGTCCAGGCGCGCGCGGACTTACCGATCGACCATCTAGCCCTTCTTGCGGCCCGGCGGCGCCACCTTGCCGTTCGTGTGCGCCCGGTCGCGGATCTCGGCCGCCGCGGCCAGGTTCTCGAGACCGCGGGCGAGCAGCTCGACGATCACCATCAGCCGGGCGCGCTCGCTGCGCTCCTCGAGCAGGCGCAGCTTCTCCGCCGCCGGGAACTCGACCCGGGCGGCGATGGCGTAGGACATGCGGTCGAGGTCGGGGGAGACGGCCGGGTCGGGCTCGTTCCCGGTCGCCTCGGCCACCTGCTGGTAGAGCGCGAGGGCCGACTCCGCCTCGCCGGCCGCGTCCTCGTCCTCGTCGGCGACCGGCTCCACCCGGCCGGTGATGTACATGCGGCCGCGGGTCAACTCGACCACGCGCACCACCTCGCCGCCGCGCACGACCAGGTTCAGGCGGCCGTCGTCGAAGCGCTCGGTCACCTCGACGATCTCGGCGGTGCAGCCGACCTCGCGGGCGCCGTCGTCGTCGGCGTACAGGATCGCGAACTCCTGCGCCTCCTGCTCGCAGTCCCGAATCAGGCGCTTGTAGCGCTCCTCGAAGATGTGGAGCGGCATGAGCTCGCCCGGGACGAGCACCGCGGCGAGCGGGAACAGACCGATCTCGCGGGCCGACATGGCATTGGTACTCTAGTGGCCCGTGCGCGCCCGACCCGCCCTCGCCGATCTGCGGCCATACGAGCCGGGAAAGCCCGCCGCCGAGGTGCGCCGGGAGCTGGGGCTCGACCGGATCGTGAAGCTCGCCTCCAACGAGGGGCCGTACGGGCCGTTCGCGGCGGCGCTCGAGGCGATCGAGCGGGCGGCGAGGGAGCTCAACCGCTACCCCGAGCGCGGCGCCGAGCTGGCCGAGCGGCTGGCGGCGCGGCACCGGACGACACCCGACCGGATCGCGATCGGCAACGGCGCCGATGCGATCGTCGGGCTGCTCTCGGTGGCGTACCTCGACCCGGGGGACGAGGCGCTCATGGGGTGGCCGTCGTTCCCGAGCTACCGGCTGGACGCGGCCAAGCAGGCGGCGACGGCGGTGACGGTGCCGCTGCAGGCCGGGTCGTACGACCTCGAGGCGATGGCCGGGCGGATCGGCCCGCGCACGAGGATCGCCTACGTCTGCAACCCGAACAACCCCACCGGCGGGATGGTCGGGCGGGCGGCGCTGCGGCTGTTCCTCGACCGCGTGCCCGACGACGTGCTGGTCGTGGTCGACGAGGCGTACCACGAGTACGTGACCGACCCCGACTACCCCGACGCGATCGCCGAGCACGTCCACGAGCGCCCGAACGTGGCCGTCCTGCGGACGTTCTCGAAGATCTACGGCCTCGCCGGCCTGCGGATCGGCTATCTGGTCGGCCCGCCCGACGTGGTGCGCGAGGCGATGAAGGTGCGAAACCCGTTCGACGTCTCCGAGATCGCCCACGCCGCGGCGCTCGCGAGCCTGGACGATCCGGACGAGGTGGCGCGGCGCCGGGAGCTGAACGAGCGCGGCCGGGCGGAGCTCGCCGGGGCGCTGCGGGGGGCGGGGATGGAGCCGCTTCCCTCCGTCGGGAACTTCCTCACCGCCGATGTCGGCGACGGCCGGGCGCTCGCGCGGGCGCTCGAGGCCGAGGGCGTGATCGTGCGGCCGCTGGAGCCGTTCGGGGCGCCGGAGAGCATCCGCGTCACCGTCGGCACGCCGGAGGACAACGCCGCGTTCGCGGCCGCCCTGGGGCGGGCGCTGCAGCCCCGGTGAGCCGGCGGCCGACCGATCTGCCGACGCTGGTCGAGGGGGTCAGCAGCGGCGACGTGCGCGCGGTCGCGCGGGCGATCACGCTCGTCGAGAACCGCGACCCGCTGGCCTACGAGCTCGTCCGCGAGCTCTACCCGCAGACGGGAAAGGCCGCGGTCGTCGGCTTCACCGGGCCGCCGGGAGTGGGGAAGTCGAGCCTGATGGCGTGCGTCATCTCCCACCTGCGCTCGCAGGGCAAGCGGGTGGGTGTGGTGACCGTCGACCCGTCGAGCCCGTTCTCGCGCGGGGCGCTGCTCGGCGACCGCATCCGGCTCGCCGACCACTTCCTCGACGAGGGCGTCTTCATCCGCTCGATGAGCACGCGTGGCCACCTCGGCGGGGTCTCCGAGGCGACACTGCAGGCGCTGCTCATCCTCGACGCGGCCCGGATGGACGTGCTGCTCCTGGAGACGGTGGGAGTGGGGCAGAGCGAGGTCGAGGTGGCGTCGCTCGCGGACACGGTGCTGCTCGTCCTCCAGCCCGGCTCGGGCGACTCGATCCAGGCGCTGAAGGCGGGGGTCATGGAGATCCCCGACGTCATCGTCATCAACAAGAGCGATCACCCGGCCGCCCGCACGATGCGGTCGGAGATCCGCTCGGTGCTCGCGCTCGACCCGTCCACGCAGCGGCGGGTGCCGATCGTCGAGACCGAGGCGTTCCGCTCCGAGGGCATCGCCGAGCTTTGGGAGGCAGTGCTCGAGCACCGCGCCCACCTGGAGAAGAACGGCCAGCTGGACGCCCGCCGGCGCGAGAGCGTGGAGCACGAGATCGTCGCCGTTGCCGTCGCCCAGGCGCGGCGCCGGCTGTCGGAGGCGCTCGAGCGCGACCCCGACCTGCGCCGCCTCCTCGACGAGGTGCACGAGCGCAAGCTCGACCCGCTCACCGCGACGCGGGAGATCAGCGAGCGGGTGTTCAAGGGCGAGGGCGGCGAGTCGTAAGCGCGACCAGCGCAATTGGCGTTTGCGGAGACGCCAATTGGCGTGGGTGCCGGGACGGCCCCCGGACGCGGCGGAGAGGCGGCGTTCGGGCAGGTGGCGCAGAGCTCGGCGTGCAACCGGCCGCATCCCATCGAGCAGCGGTGCGCCCGGTGGCTGCTGCTCACGCACGACCGGGTGGCTTCCGACGAGTTCCCCTTCACGCAGGAGTTCCTGGCGCAAATGCTGGGCGTCCAGCGGACGTGGTCAACGCCGTCGCCCAGACGCTGACCGAGGCGGGCACGAGCACGTATGTCCGCGGCGTGATCACGGTGCTCGACCGGCCGCGGCTCGAGGCCCGCCTCGTGCGAGTGCGACGACATCATCGTGCGCGAGGCCGCGCGCAATGGCACCGCCTAGCTACACGCCGTCGGCCGCCGTCGCGGCCGCCGCCTGCTCCGCCCACGCCCGCCGCCCCTCGGCGATGATCTCGTCGGCGTAGGCGCGGCTGCGCCAGCCGCCGATCTCGGTGCCGGCGCCTTTCTCGAGATCCTTGTAGACGTCGAAGAAGTGGGCGATCTCGTCGAGCAGGGACACGCGGATGTCGCCGAGGTCGTGGACGCGGCTCCACTTCGGATCCTTGAAGGGAACGCAGAGCACCTTGTCGTCCTCGCCCTTCTCGTCGTGCATCTCGAAGACGCCCACCGGCTCGACCTTGATCACGCAGCCGGGGAAGGTCGGCTCGGCGACGAGCACGAGCGCGTCGACCGGGTCGCCGTCGCGCCCCAGCGTGTGCATCAGAAAACCGTAGTCGGCGGGGTAGACGACACTCGTCCAGAGCGTCCGGTCGAGGACGATGCGGCCGAGCTCCGGATCGAACTCGTACTTGTTGCGGCTCCCCTGCGGGATCTCGACCATCACGTTCAGGGGTTCCTCGGCCATCCTCGGGCAAACAGGGTACCCTTCGCGCCCACCTCGTGGTCACGCTGGACGACATCCGTGCGGCCGCCGACGGCCTTTCCGGTGTCGCCCACCGGACGCCGACCGAGCGTTCCGAGACCTTCACCCGCCTGTGCGGCGGGGAGGTGTGGCTGAAGTTCGAGAACCAGCAGCGCACCGGGTCGTTCAAGATCCGGGGCGCGTACACGAAGATCCAGTCGCTCAGCCCGGCCGAGCGGGCGGCCGGCGTCGTCGCCCCGTCGGCCGGGAACCACGCCCAGGCGGTCGCGTTCGCGGCCCGTTCCGCGGGGGTCGACGCGACGGTCTACATGCCCGAGGCCGCGTCGCTCGCGAAGGTGGGCGCGACCGAGGGCTACGGGGCGACCGTGCGCCTCGTCGGCGACAGCGTGGAGGGCACGGTGGAGGCCGCGAAGCGCGCCGTGCAGGACGAGGGCCGCACGCTCGTGCACCCGTTCGACGACGAGGTCGTGATCGCGGGGCAGGGCACGGTCGGTCTCGAGATCCTCGAGGACGTGCCCGAGCTCGATGCGGTGGTCGTGCCGCTCGGCGGCGGGGGCCTGCTCTCAGGTGTGGCGATCGCGATGAAGGCCATGCGCCCCGAGGTGCGGGTGATCGGCGTCGAGGCTGCCGGGTGCGCGCCGTACGTGGGGTCGCTCGAGCACGGCACGATCACGCCGGTGCCCCAGACTGAGACGATCGCCGACGGCATCGCGGTCAAGCATCCCGGCGAGATCACCTTCCAGCTCGTCCGCGAGCTCGTCGACGACGTGGTGACGGTCACCGACGCCGAGATCGGCCAGACGATCGTCCAGCTCCTCGAGCGCAGCAAGGCGGTGGTCGAGGGCGCCGGCGCGGTCGCGCTGGCAGCGCTGCTCGCGGGCAAGGTGCAGGCGAAGCGGGCGGTCGCGGTGGTCTCGGGCGGGAACATCGACACGCCGCTCCTCATGCAGGTGATCCGGTTCGGGCTCACGAACGCCGGCCGCTACCTCGTCATCCGCACCCGCCTCAT
Source organism: Actinomycetota bacterium (assembly GCA_046732235.1). GTDB lineage: Bacteria > Actinomycetota > Thermoleophilia > Gaiellales > JAICJC01 > JAICJC01. The sequence continues at coordinate 3,114 of JBKPMQ010000097.1, read as the reverse complement.
CGACCGCCCCGGCCAGCTGATGCACCTGCTGAAGGTGCTGGCGGACGCCCACATCAACATCCTGGTCGTCTCCCACCATCGCGAGAGCGTCGACGTGGCGGTGGCCGAGACCGGCATCGAGCTGATCCTGGAGACCCGCGACGAGGCCCACGCCCACTCGGTGGTCGAGCTGGTGCGGAACAGCGGCTATCCCGTGACGCGCATGCACTGACCGAACCGGGGTCAGACCCCGAACGGAACTGCAACAACCCTGCAACGGGGACCGTTCGGGGTCTGACCCCGGTTAGCGGGCGATGTCGCGCACCCGCTTCACCAGGGCGCGGTGGTAGGCGGGCTTGAGGGTCGTGTCGGCCGCGCCCAGCATGAGCGCGACCAGCGCCGTGTCGTAGCGGCCGATGACGTAGCCGACCACGATCAGCGCGGCCGCCGCGCCCGCGATCACCACCCGGCCCAGGTTCGTCACCGGCCGCGGCTCGAGCCGCTCGGCGTGCTGCCACACCTCGCCGAACGTCGCGTCCTTGTCCAGCCCGAGCAGCATCCGCACGCCGTCGCGGTTCGCCCGCCGCAGCTGGCGCATGCGCACCAGGTAGAAGCCGCCGTAGCCCGCCGCGATCACCGCCGCCGGCGGCCACAGGCGGTCGTGCAGGTAGGGCGAGAGCAGCGCCAGCGCCGGCGCCGCGAACCCCAGGATCAGCGCCGTCTCGTCGCTCAGCCGCCGCCCGGCGCCGGGCGGGAGCATGCGGGAGACGATGGTCGCGAGGAAGACGGCGCAGACGAGCACGGCACCGGCGGCCGTCAGGCCGGCCGACGCGCTCACAGACCCAGGCCGCGGGCGATCACCAGGCGCTGCACCTCGTTGGTGCCCTCGCCGATCTCGAGCACCTTCTGGTCGCGGTAAAACCGGCTCACCGGGTACTCGTCCATGAACCCGTAGCCCCCGTGGATCTGCACCGCCTCGTTGCAGACGCGTCGCGAGAGCTCGCCCGTGTAGAGCTTCGCCATCGCCGCGACCTGCCCGAAGTCACGCCCGGCGTCCTTCAGCCACGCGGCCTTGTAGACCAGGTTCCGGGCCGCCTCGATCTCGGTCGCCATGTCCGCCAGCTTGAACTGGACGGCCTGGAACTTCCCGATCTTGCGCCCGAACTGCTCCCGCTCGCGCGCGTAGGCGAGCGACATCTCGTACGCGCCCTGGGCGGCGCCGAGGCCGAGCGCGGCGACGCTGATGCGGCCGCCGTCGAGGATCTCGAGGAACTGGCGGAAGCCGTTCCCGCGCGGCCCGAGCAGGTTGGCCTCCGGGACGCGGCAGGCCGAGAACACGAGCTCGCGCGTGTCCGAGGAGCGCCAGCCCATCTTCTTCAGCTGCGCCGACTGGGTGTAGCCGGGCGTGCCGTTCTCGACCACGATGTTCGAGACCTCGTCCTCGCCCGTACGCGCCGTGATGGTCACGAGCGCCGAGATCTCGGTGCCGGCGTTCGTGATGAACATCTTCGAGCCGTCGATCACCCACTCGCCGCCCTCGAGGCGCGCCGTCGTGCGGGTGGCGCCGGCGTCCGAGCCGGCGCCGGGCTCGGTCAGGCCGAAGGCGGCCAGCCGCCGCCCGGAGGCCAGCTGCGGCAGCCACGTCCGCTTCTGCTCGTCCGTCCCGAACAGGTTGATCGGCTGCGTGCCGAGCGACGTGTGCGCGGCGACCGTGATCGCGAACGACTGGTCGACCCGGGCGAGCTCCTCGATCGCGATCGCGTAGGCGAGCGTGTCCGCCCCGCCGCCGTCCCACTCGGCCGGGATCGGAATTCCCATGAGCCCGAGCTCCGCCGCCTTCGCGACCAGGTCGAGCGGGAAGCGGCCCTCGCGGTCGAGCGCCTCGGCCTGCGGCCCGATCTCCCCCTCCGCGAACTCCCTGACCGTCGTGCGGAACAGGCGGTGCTCGTCGGAGAGGTCGAAGCTCAGCACAGTGACTGGGCCAGCTCCACCAAGAGCCGGACGCCCCAGCCGCTGCCGCCCTTGGCCAGCCCATCCCCGCGGTCGGTATCGATGTCGGCCACGCCGGCGATGTCGAGGTGCGCCCAGGGGCCGTCGCCGGCGAACTCCTGCAGGAACCGCGCGGCGTAGCACGATCCGCCCTTGCCGGCCGTCGAGGCGTTGCGCATGTCGGCGACCTCGGAGCGCATGAAGCGCTTGTACGTGTCGTGCAGCGGCATCGGCCACACGTGCTCGCCGCCCAGTTCGCCGGCGGCCTGGATGCGCTCGACGAACGCGTCGTCGCGGCCGAAGACGCCGGCGTGCCAGTCGCCCAGCGCCACGATCATCGCGCCGGTGAGCGTGGCCAGGTCGACGACGTGGGTCGCGCCCTGCCGGCGGGCGAAGTGGAGGCAGTCGGCGAGCACGAGCCGGCCCTCGGCGTCCGTGTTCGTGATCTCGATCGTCTTGCCGTTCGCCGCGGTGACGATGTCGTCGGGCCGCATGCCGGTCGCCGACACCAGGTTCTCGACCGCGCCGACCACGGTCACGACCTCGATGGGGAGGTTCAGCTCGGCGATCGCCGCCGTCGCCTCCAGCACCGCGGACGCGCCGGACATGTCGAACTTCATCCCGCTCATGCTGCGCGCGGGCTTCAGCGAGTAGCCGCCGGTGTCGTAGGTGAGCCCCTTCCCGACCAGGCCGAGGACGACGCCCCTGGCAGGCTTCGCCGGCTTGTGGCGCAGCGTGATCAGCGCCGGCTCCGTGCCGCCCGCGGCGGCGACGGCCAGGAACGCGCCCATCTTGCGCCGCTCCAGGAAGCGGCGGTCGTTCACGGTCGTCGTCACCGTCGTGTGCTCGCCGGCGATCGCGCGGGCGCGCTCGGCGAGCTGCTCCGGCCCGAGGTGGTTCGACGGCGTGTTCTGGAGGTCGCGGGCCCGGTTCACGGCCTTCGCAACGACGGCGGCGCGCTCGGTCGCGCGGCGCTTGCCGTTCAGCAACGTCACCGTGTCGAGCCGGCTCGGCCGCTCCTTCGCCGGGCCGCTGCGGAACCGGTCGAAGCGGTACTCGCCCAGGACGGCGCCCTCGACGAGGCAGCGGCTGGCGAGGTCGCGGTCGAGCGGCACGGTGTCGACGGCGAACGCGATCGTCGTCGCC
>JBKPMQ010000096.1:0-5715 GCA_046732235.1 Actinomycetota bacterium | reverse complement strand
GTGCGCGCCCTGCGCGACGCGGGCACGATGAACCCGGTGATCATGCTGGACGAGGTGGACAAGGTCGGCGCCGACTGGCGCGGCGACCCGTCCTCGGCCCTGCTCGAGGTGCTCGACCCGGCCCAGAACCACTCGTTCCGCGACCACTATCTGGACGTCGAGCTCGACCTGTCGCAGGTGCTGTTCATTGCCACGGCGAACGTCGCGGACACGATCCCGGGGCCGCTGCTCGACCGCATGGAGGTGATCCGCTTCGACGGGTACACCACCGCCGAGAAGGTCGCCATCGCCCGCGGGTACCTGTGGCCGCGGCAGGTGGAGCGCAACGGCCTGCGGCCCGAGGAGGTGCAGATCTCCGAGGACGTCGTCCAGACGATCATCACCGAGTACACCCGCGAGGCGGGCGTGCGCCAGCTCGAGCGTGAGCTCGGCACCGTGCTGCGGAAGACGGCCACCCGGATTGCCTCGGGTGTAGACGAGCCGCGGGTCACGATCGACCTGGCGGCCGTACGCGACGCCCTGGGACGGCAGAAGTTCTTCCAGGAGTCCGCGGTACGCACGGCGGTGCCGGGCGTGTCGACGGGTCTGGCCGTGACGGGCACCGGCGGCGACGTCCTCTTCATCGAGGCGACTCGCATGCCCGGCAACGACGGCCTGACGCTGACCGGCCAGCTGGGCGACGTGATGAAGGAGTCGGCCCGGATCGCCCTCTCGTTCGTCCGCAGCCACGCCGAGGAGCTCGGTGTCGACCGCCACGACTTCGAGAACCACGAGTTCCACGTGCACGTGCCCGCCGGGGCGATCCCGAAGGACGGCCCGTCCGCCGGCATCGCCATGACGACCGCGATCGCGTCGCTCCTGACCGGGCGGCCCGTGAAGCACACGGTCGGCATGACCGGCGAGGTCACGCTGCAGGGGCGCGTGCTGCCGATCGGCGGGCTGAAGCAGAAGGTGCTCGCCGCCCATGCGGCCGGGCTCACCGACGTGATCCTGCCCGAGCGCAACAGGGGTGACCTGGACGAGGTGCCCCAGGACGTGCGCGACCAGATGACGTTCCACCCCGTGATGAGCGTCGACGAGGTGCTGCGGCTCGCACTCGAGCCGGAGCCCGTCAAGGCAGTCGCCTGACGAATTCGGTCCCCTGACCGATCCGACCCCCGCGGCCGGCCGACCCCTCCGGCCGCGGGGGATGCGATGGTTGGTTCCACGCCCCCTGGGGTGTCCTGGGCGGCTGCGAAGCGAGCAGCCCAACCAGGAACCGCACCCCGCCGGGGGTCTGATGTCCAGGCGCCTTGGGGGCGTGGAACCAGTCATGGGTAAGGTGCATCGATGCGCTACGGCTGGGTACTCCCGTACGGCGACGCGCGCACGGCGGCCGAGCTGGCAGCCGTCGCGGAGGAGCACGGCTGGGACGCGTTCTTCGTGTGGGAGGGCGTCTGGGCCATCGACCCGTGGGTCTCGCTGACGGCCGTCGCGATGCGCACCGAGCGGATCCGGATCGGGACGATGCTGACGCCGCTCCCGCGGCGGCTGCCGTGGGAGCTCGCCGGCCAGGTGGCGACGCTCGACAACCTCTCGGACGGCCGGGTCGTCCTGCCGATCGGGCTGGGCGCCACGGATGACCGCTGGTGGCTGTTCGAGGACGACCCCGGGCGGCGGGTGCGGGCCGAGCGGATGGACGAGTCGCTCGAGCTGATGCAGGCGCTCTGGAGCGGCGAGCCCGTGACCTACGAGGGCGCCCATTACCGGGCCCGTCCGGCCGACCGCATGCTGCCGCCGCCGCCCGTGCAGCGCCCCCGCGTCCCGATCTGGGTGGTAGGCGCGTGGCCGCGCCCGCAATCGATGCGGCGGGCGGCGCGGCTCGACGGCTGGCTGCCGGCGTACATGCCGAAGGGCGGAGGCGACCAGGAGCTGACGCCGGAGCGGCTCCGCGACGGCATCGCCTGGCTGCGCGAGCGGCGCACCGCGGAGGGGCTGACGATGGACGGCTACGCCGTGGTGGCCGAGGGCACGACCCCGCCCGACCCGGCCGCCGCCGCGGACATCGTGCGGCCGTGGTCCGAGGCGGGCGCGACCTGGTGGGTCGACGCCGACTGGTCGGATATGGATCCCGACCGGGTGCGCGCGGCCGCGCTCGAGCGCCTGCGGGCGGGGCCGCCGCGTGTTTGACGCCCGCGCCTATCTCGACCGAATCGGCTACTCGGGGCCGGCCGAGCCGACGGCGGAGACACTCGCGGCGCTGCACCGCGCCCACATGCTCTCGGTGCCGTTCGAGAACCTCGACATCCACCTCGGCCTGCGCAACGTGCTCGACCCCGACCACGTCTTCGACAAGGTCGTGCGCCGGCGCCGGGGCGGGTGGTGCTTCGAGCTGAACGGGCTCTTCGCCCTGCTCCTCGAGCACCTGGGCTACCGGGTCACCCGGTACTCGGCGGCCGTCGTCCTCACCGGCGAGCCGCCGGTGGACGACTTCGCCCATCTCACGCTGCGGGTCGATCTCGACGAGCCGTGGATCGCCGACGTCGGGTTCGGCGACAGCTTCACGGAGCCGCTGCGGCTGGACGACCCCGGCGACCAGCTCCGCGGAGGCAAGGCCTACCGGCTGGAGCGCGCCGACGGCCGGGCGACGCTCCTGCAGGACGGCAGCCCGCAGTACGTCTTCGCGCTCACCCCCAGGCGGATGCCCGAGTTCCAGGGCATGTGCGACGCCCTCCAGACGCCGCCCGGGCACTTCACCGACGCGCCGATCTGCTCGCTGCTGACCGAGGACGGACGGGTGAGCCTGGCCGGCATGCGCCTGATCACGACGACGCCCGGGGGCCGCATCGAGCGCGAGCTGGCCGACGAGTCGGAGCGGGGCGCCGTCCTGCGCGAGACGTTCGGCGTCGATCTCGGCGGCGCGCCGCTCGCCGGGCCGCGGGGCGGGTAGGCGTTCCCTCGGGCGCATCGGCGAGGGCAAGACGTACTCCGAGCCCACGCCGACCGACGCGTTCGTCAGCCGCTCCGACGAGAACTGGTCACGGTGGGCGTGACGGCCGCGAACGGGAACTTCTGGACGCTCGAGTTCGCGGCTCCGCTGGGCAAGCAGCTCAAGGTGGGCACGACCTACTCCGGCGCCGTCGATGTGCGCAGCCGCACCGGGAGCGAGCCGGGCATCTCGATCTCAGGCGACAGCCGTGGCTGCGGGTCGGACACCGGAAGCTTCACCGTCACCGAGCTCGCGTTCGGGCCCTACGGGTACGTGCAGAACTTCCACGCGACCTTCTCGCAGAGCTGCGAGGGCGTGCAGCCGGCCCTGACCGGATCCATCGCGGTCGACGACGCGCAGTGGCCGACGCCTCAGCGCATCGCGCTTCGTCCGGCGACGACCGCCCACGTCGGCTCGCGCGGGAACGTCACCGTGCACGGCACGTACATCTGCGGCCCCGGCACGCCCCTGCAGGTTTCCGGGACGCTGACCGAGGGCGCGGTCACCGGCTCGCTCGGCCTGCAGTTGCCCTGCCCGACCGCGGGGACGGCGTCCTGGAAGGCGCTGATCAAGCCGGTCGGCGGGACGTTCCAGGCCGGAGCCGCGACGCTCCAGACGTTCGCCAGCGCAACCGACTCGAACTACGGGATCCCGCTGTCCAAGACGCGCACCACGGCGGTCACCGTCTCGTAGACGCTCCGGGGCGGCGGCGTAGGATGCCGACGGTGCCCACGCCGCCGCCCTTCGGCTATCTGTTCGCCGGGATCGCGGTCGCCGACCTCGCCGCCGAGATCGACTGGTTCTCGCGCCTGTTCGGCCGCCCGCCCGACATCCTCCCCAACGCCGACGAGGCGATGTGGAGGGCGACGGGATCGGGCTCGGTCTACCTCGTCCGCCGCCCCGACCGGGCCGGGCACGGCCACCTGACGCTCGCCGTGGACGACGTCGACCGGTGGGTCGCCGACCTCGCCGCCCGCGCGATCGAGCTCGTGCGCATCGAGACGGTGCCCGCCGGGCGCAAGCTCCTGCTCGCCGACCCCGAGGGCAACGAGATCGGCCTGGCCGAAGTCGCGGTCTAGCGGTTCGCGCGGGCGATCGCCTTCGCGGCGGCGACCGCATCCCGGTTCGAGAACGACCCGGCCGGCCCGCGCACCTGGAACGTCCGGCCGCCCTGGCGCCACGTGATCGTGCTGGCGTGGCCACCGCCGACCGCGACGGCGGCCTGCACGCCCGGGCCGAGGCTGATCAGGCGGTTGCGCGTGCACACGTGGCAGCCCTTGGCGAGCGCGCGGATGGCGTGCGGCCCGTGCGACGCCGGCCACACGGTCAGCAGGAAGAGGCCGTAGCGCGAGCTCCCGCTGTAGCGCACGCGCGCGCTCCCGGCCGCCTCGTAGACGCCGGCGGGCGCCCCGGCCGCGCCGGGCAGGTGCACCCGCACAGGCAGGCCGCGCAGCGCCTTCGGGACCGGCGCGGAGATCAGGTGGTACCCGGCCTGGCTGATGCCCCACGGGTTCTGCGGCTTCACGGCCGCCGGCGACGGCCCCGAGCTCGAGTCGCCGAACGGCAGGCCCCTGACAACGGAGGCCACTGCGGCCACGCTCGCGACGAGCACCCCGGCGGCCAGCACGCGGACGCCGAAGCGGTAAAGCCGGAAGCGCGGATGTCGCACCTCGTTCACTTAAGGCGATTTTCACCGCGCGTGCGCCGGAGCGCAACTCCCGCAATGGCGAATTGCAGCGGTTTCGTTACCCGGATGGCACCGATCGACCGTCCAGCGGATAGACCGCGTGCGCGTTCTCGCGCAGGATCATCCGCCCGACGCGCTCCGCCTCCGCGGCGGGGAGCTCGGCGCCGAGCACGTCCGCGAGGGCGATCCGCCACCATCGGGCGGCCAGCAGGTAGAGCTCCGGCGTGCGGGCGGCGTCGCTGGCGTAGAGCAGCTTGGATGCCGGCGCCAGCTCGAGCGCCTGGCGCACCATCTCGGCCGGCCGGGAGACGTGCGGGATGGTCAGCGAGAGGTCGAAGAACACGTTGCCGTAGACGTGCGCGAGCCACCCCGCCTCGCGTACGAACGGGTAGCAGTGCAGGAGCACGAACGGCGTCGCCTTGTGGCGCTCGATCGCGGGCTTGAGCCAGGTCGGGTCGGCCCGGGGGAGGAGCAGGTCGGAGTCGCCGAAGCCGCAGTGCACCTGCAGCGGCAGCGGGTCGGCGGCATTGGCCTCGAGCGCGTCCCAGAGCGCCAGCTCGAGCAGCGGCTTGGCAGCCAGGCGGGCGCCGCTGCCCCGGAACGCCTCGCGGGCGGCGACGACGTCCGGCGGGCCGAGGTCGAGGCCGGTGCGGTAGGCGGCGATCGTCTTCAGACCGGCGAAGCCGCGCGCCTTCGCCGACGCCACCTCCGCCCGCACCTGTTCGCGGAACGCGTCGAAGCCGCCGCCGAGTGCCTCCTCGGCGACCCGCTCGATCCGCATCACCGGCCGCGCAGGGCAGCCCGCGAGATCGCCCATCCGCCTCCAGTCGTGGCCCTCGCCCACGGGCGGGTAGCCGTCGTCGATCAGGAGCAGGCCGGTCGCCGAGGCCCGCAGTAGGCCGGACGTGTACGCGTCGAAGTCCGACGCGAGCCGGTGTGCGTACACGCCCTCCTCCCCGGGGTCGCAGCCGAGGAAGGCCGCAAGCTCAGCCATCGCCCGGCGGTACGTGAGCCCGGTCGCGATGTACGGCCACTGGGCGGGGTCAGGGCTCTCTGAGAA
>JBKPMQ010000095.1:0-5628 GCA_046732235.1 Actinomycetota bacterium | reverse complement strand
GCGCGGGGGCCGCTCACGCCATCGCGGAGCACCGCGCCGCGGCCGCGGACGGGGTCGTGCTCTGCGGGGCGGCCGGGTCCTACGACACCGCCCGCCACCCGATCGGGACCGCGGTCAGGGCCGGATCCGTGCGCTGCGACGGGATCGGGGCCGGCTCCGGGGACGCACACCGCACGGCCGCCCAGCTCGGCTTCGCGGCCGCCGACGCGATCGCGCTCGGGCAGGGGCCGGAGCTGCTCTCGGTCGCCGCGGCAGCAGGGTCGACGGCGGAGGCGGCGGAGCGGCATGCCCGGTATCCGGCAGCCGCCGGCGAGGAGATGGAGGGCTACGCTGTGGCCGTGGCGACCTGGCTCTTCGGCGTCGACCTGACCATCGTACGCGGATTCTCGAACGCGGCCGGCGACCGCGACCGGGCCGGGTGGCGGATGGACGAGGCGCTGGGCCGGGCCGCCGCGCTCGTGCGGGGGCTGGCGCGATGAGGCTGCGCCTGGGGCTCTCGACCTGCCCCAACGACACGTTCGCCTTCCACGCCATCCTGGAGCAGCGAATCGATCTGCGCGGGCTCGAGTTCGAGCCGGAGCTGCTCGACGTCCAGCAGCTGAACAACGGCCTCTTCGCCGGCCGCTACGACGTCTCCAAGGCGAGCTTCCACGCGGCCCTCCTGCTGGCCCGCGACTACGGGGTCGTGCGGGCCGGTGCGGCGCTCGGCTTCGGCGTCGGGCCGCTGCTCGTGGCCGCGCGGCCGGACGTCCGCCCGGAGCCCGGCGCGCGCGTCCTCTGCCCCGGACCGACGACGACGGCGACGCTGCTCTACCGCTGCCTGCATCCCGAGGGCGGCAGGATCGACCACGCGGTCTTCTCGGACATCGGCGCGGTCCTGCGCCGCGGCGACGCCGACCTCGGCGTGCTCATCCACGAGGGCCGGCTCACGTACGAGCGCGACGGCCTGGTGCTGATCGAGGATCTCGGGGCCTCGTTCGAGCGGCTGGCCCGCGCACCGATCCCGCTCGGCGGGATCCTGGCCAGCCTCGAGCTCCCGGACGACGTCGTCGAGCGGTTCACCGCCGTCCTCCGCGACTCGATCGCCTACGGCCGGGCCAACCGCGACGAGGTGCTGGGGACGATCCGCCGGTACGCGCAGGAGCTGGGCGAGGACGTGATCTGGCCGTACGTCGACCTCTACGTCAACGAGCACACCGTCGACCTCGGCGACGACGGCATCCGCGCCCTCGAGACGCTCGAGCGCACGGCCGCAGCCGCCGGCGCCCTGCCGGGCGAGACGGCGCCCCTGCGCGTGCTCGGCGGCGGCCCTAGCGGGCCGGTCGCTCCATCCGCGGCGAACGGCCGAAGAACCACCGCTCCAGCGGGATCAGCAGCTCGCCTTCGCTGAACGGCTCGACCTCCTGCGACCGGCCGTCACCCGCCGAGACATCCAGGTCGTCGTCGAGGGCGGCGTTCGCCGCCTCGAGCGCGTCGCCCATCTCGTAGCCCTCGAACACGTAGTCGTCCCGCCGCACGAGCCCGTCGTGCCGCTCGGCCAGGCCGACCGCCCTGCCCACCGCCCACAGCGCTCCCGGCTTGCGCTCGATCCAGATCGTGACGACCTCCGCCGCACCGTCGTCGCCCACACCACGGATCGTTCGCTCGGCAAACCACTGGGCGCCAGCACCGTTCCCATGCATCCCAGGCCTCCAAGTCGTCGCGGACTCACAGTCTAGGCCCGGGCCGGCCGGGTGGGCAACCCGCGCGGATATGATCGCGGGTCGATGCGAGACGCGGCAGCCGCATTCGTCCGCGACGTCGTCCGCCCGGCCGTCGCGGGCTGGGACGCGGCCGGGTCATACCCGCGCGACGCGGTCGCCGGATCGGGGCTCACCGGTCTCTTCTGCCCGCCCGAACACGGCGGCGCGGGCCTCGGCTACCCGGCGGGGATGGAGGTGTTCGAGGAGCTCGGCCGGGGCGACGCCGCGCTCGCCTTCTCCCTCTCCATGCACAACGCCGTCGCCGCCGTCGTGGCGGGGTCAGACGACGAAGGCCTGCGGGAGCGGTGGGCGGCGGACCTCGTCGCCGGCCGTGCCCTCGGCGGCTTCTCGCTGACGGAGCCGCACGCCGGATCCGACGCGACGGCCATCACCACGCGGGCCAGGGAAAACGGCGGCGGCTGGCGGGTGACCGGGCGCAAGGCGTGGGTCTCGCTCGCGGGCGAGGCCGACCTCTTCCTGGTCGTCTGCAAGACGGCCGACGAGCCGGGCCATGGCGACATCGCCGTCGTGGCAATCGACCGGCGGGCGGACGGCGTGAGCTTCCCCCGCCGCTACCGCACCGCGGCCGCGCCCTTCCTGCCCATCGGCGAGATGGCGCTCGTCGATGTCCCGGCGACGATGCTGGTGCCGCCGGGAGCGGGGATGCGGGCGGCGCTGGGGGCGATCGACGTCGCCCGCTGCGACATCGCCGCCATCGCCTCCGGCCTGCATGCCGAGGCGCTCGACATCGCCCTGCGCTACGCCCGCGAGCGGCGGGCGTTCGGGGCGCCGCTGCTCGCCCTGGACACGATGCGCTTCGCGCTCGCCGACGTGCTGACCGACCTCGAGGCCGGCCGGCTGCTCTACGCCCGGGCCGCGAGCCTCCTGGGGACGCCGGGCGGGCCGACGGCAGTCGCGCACGCCAAGCGCTTCTGCCCGGACGCCGCCCTCCGCGCGGCCGTCGCCTGCAGCGAGGCCTTGGGGGCGTACGGCTGGCTCGACGACACGCCGCTCCCCCGCTTCATCAGCCTCGCCAAGATGCTCCAGGTGGTCGACGGGACGGCCGAGATCCAGCGGCTCGTGATCGGCCGCGAGCTCGAGCGGATGGCGAAGAGCTAGTTGCCGAAGTCCTCGGGGCTGACGTTCTCGAGGAACTTCTTGAACTCCTCGACGACCTCGCCGGCCTCCTCGGGCTCCTGGCCGAACTCGATCGCGGAGTCATCGATCACCTGGTCGGCCACGAAGATCTTGGCGTCGGCGCGGACGGCCAGCGCGAGCGCGTCGGACGGTCGCGAGTCGATCTCGACCTCGGAGCCGTCGATGCGGAGCGTGATGCAGGCGTAGAAGGTGTTGTCGCGCAGCTCCGTGACCGCGATCTTCTCGACCTTGGCGTTCAGCTCGCCCAGCATCGACGTGACGAGGTCGTGCGTCATCGGCCGGGGCGTGGGCGTGCCCTGGAGCTTCATCAGGATCGCCGCCGCCTCGGGGTGGCCGATCCAGATGGGCAGGAACTTGCTCCCGTCGAGCGTCCGGAGGAGCACGATCGGCTGTTTGCCGACCATGTCGAAGGACACCCCGTAGATGCTCATCTCCTGCATCCGAGGTCCAGTATAGCCCTGTGCCCTTCGGCCTCATCCGGCGTGGCGGAAGCACTCCGGCGAGTGGTCGTCGGCGATTCCGACGGCCTGCATGAACGCGTAGCAGACGGTCGGGCCGACGAACCGGAAGCCGGCCTTCTTGAGCGCCTTGCTCATGCTCCGCGACTCGGCGGTCTCGGCCGGAACGTCGCCGTCGCCGCGGCGGAGCGGCGCCCCCGGGACGAGCCCCCACAGGAACGCGTCCAGGCTTCCGTGCTCCTCGCGGACGGCCAGGACCGCATGGGCGTTGGCGATCGCCGACTCCACCTTGAGCCGGTTGCGCACGATGCCGGGGTCGGCCATCAGCCGCTCCACGTCGGCGGGGCCGAACCGGGCCACCGCCTCGGCGTCGAAGCCGGCGAAGGCGCGCCGATAGCCCTCGCGCTTGCGCAGGATGGTCGACCACGCGAGGCCAGCCTGCGCGCCCTCGAGCACGAGCATCTCGAAGAGGTGACGGTCGTCGTGGGACGGCGTGCCCCACTCCTCGTCGTGGTAGGCGACGTAGAGCGGATCGCCGGCCGGGACCCAGCTGCAGCGGGGTCGGGTGTCGTCCACGGCAGCCAATGGGCGATCCTGGATTCGAACCAGGGACCTCCGCCTTATCAGAGCGGCGCTCTAACCGACTGAGCTAATCGCCCCCGAAGGGATCCCGCATATTACCGCGGCTCACTGACCGCGCAGGGCCGAGCAGCGCAAGGACGCACCGAGCGACGCGTGCTCCGCACGTGAGCGAGGGAGGACGACGCGATGCGACGGCCGTTGCGCGGTCAGTCCGCCCAGGAGACGCGGTCGGCGCGTAGCTGATCGACGATGCGCCCGAGCTCGGCGGCCGTGGAGAAGTGCAGCTCGACACGGCCGCCCCGCGGCCCCCGCCGGACTGAGGCGCGCAGGCCGAGCGACTGCCAGGCCGCGTCGACCGCCAGGTGCGCGAGCTCGTCGTCCATCGCGCCGGCCTGCCGCTTCGCATCCCGCTTGGCGGGCTTCGCGGCCCGCTTGGCGGCCGCCTCGCACTCGCGCACCGACCAGCCTCGGCGGACTGCGGTCCGCGCCAGCCCGGAGCGCTCGTCCTGGTCGGATGCGAGCAGGAGCGCACGGCCGTGGCCCTCGGACAGCTTGCCCTCGGACACGAGGTCGAGGACGTCGTCGGGCAGATCGAGCAGGCGCATCGTGTTCGCCACGGCGGGGCGGCTCTTGCCGACACGGCGGGCGATCTCGGTCTGGGTCAGGTCGAGCTCGTCTGCGAGGACGGCGTAGGCGCGGGCCTGATCGACGGGGTTCAGATCCTCCCGGGCGACGTTCTCGGCCAGCGCCAGTATGAGGAGCTCGCGCTCGTCGGCGGCGCGGACGATCGACGGGATGGTGCGCAGGCCGGCCAGCCGTGCCGCCCGCCAGCGGCGTTCGCCGGCGACGATCTCGTAGCCGTCGCCCGCGTCGCGCACGACGATCGGCTGCACCACGCCGTCCGCCTTGACCGATTCCGACAGGCGCTGGATGGCCTCGTCGTCGAAGGCCCGCCGGGGCTGGCGCGGGTTCGGCCGCACCTGGGCAACCTCGAGCTCGACCATCGACGTACCGCCGGTCGGGAACTCGGCGACGAGGGCGGCGAGGCCGCGGCCGAGGCCGCGGGGACGGCCCGACTCAGCCACGCTCGACCACCTCCAGCGCGGCCCGGTAGTAGGCGTCGGCGCCCGCGGACGACGAGTCGTAGGTCGTGATCGGCAGGCCGTGGCTCGGGGCCTCGGCGAGCCGGATGCTGCGGGGCACGACCGTGTCGAAGACCAGCGGGCCGAAATGGCTGCGCACCTCGCTCGCGACGTCGCTCGCGAGCCGGGTGCGGGCGTCGTACATGGTCAGCAGGACACCTGTGACGCCCAGACGGGGGTTGATCCGGGTGCGCACGAGCTCGACGCTCAGGAGCAGCTGCGCGAGCCCCTCCAGTGCGTAGTACTCGCACTGGACGGGAACGATGAGCCGGTTCGCGTCGGCCAGGGCGTTCACCGTCAGGAGGCCGAGCGAGGGCGGACAGTCCACAAACACGTACGGGAACCGCTCCCCGGTGCCGGCGAGCAGGTCGCGCAGCAGCGTGCCCTGCTCCGAGCCGCTCGGCAGCTCCACCTGGGCGGCCGCAAGATCGGGGTGCGAGGGCACCAGGTACAGGTTGGGGACGGCCGTCTCGAGCACGACCTCGTCGAGCGGGCGCCCGTGCAGGAGATCGTAGGTGCTGGCGGTGAGCTGCTCCGGGCGGTACC
>JBKPMQ010000094.1:0-15271 GCA_046732235.1 Actinomycetota bacterium | reverse complement strand
CGTCCGCGAGCGCCGTGCCGATCCCGACCGCGACGGCGCCCACCTGCGCGCGCAGCTCGTGCACCCGCGCCCGGCTCTCCGCCGAGGAGATCCAGCGCGGGCCGGCGGGCGAGGCGGTGCGGCCGTCCGTGCTGACCGCGGCCTTGTAGGTCACGTGCGGCCGCCCGAGCAGCGCGAGCGTGAGCCACCAGGCGTTCTGGCGGCGGGCGCCGTGCTCGATCTCCCCGCCCGCCACGTCGACGGCAACCCCGGCATCGCGCAGACGGGCCACGCCCGCGCCGTTCACCTTCGGGGTGGGGTCGATCATCGCCGTCACCACCCGCGCGACGCCGGCCGCGATCAGCGCGTCCGCGCACGGCGGCGTGCGGCCGTGGTGGCTGCAGGGCTCGAGATTCACGTAGACGGTCGCGCCGCGGGCGTCGCCCGCGGCGCGTAGGGCGGCGACCTCGGCGTGCTCGCCGCCCGACCGCTCGTGCCACCCCTCGCCCACGACGACGCCGTCGCGCACGACCACCGCGCCCACGATGGGGTTCGGAGACGCGGTGCGCCGGCCGCGCTCGGCCAGGTCGGAGCAGCGCGCGAGATAGCGGCGGTCGGCCGCGTCGATCACGACGCGCGGGTTCCGGCCAGCGCCAGCCGCTCGACCAGCCCGAGATACGCATCGGCGGGGCTTTCGGCCCCGAAGATCGCCGAGCCGGCGACGAGGATGTTGGCGCCGGCCGCGTGCGCGTCGGCGATCGTCGCGTCGTGGATGCCGCCGTCCACCTCGACGGCCACGCCGTCGCGGTCGGACGCGAGCGCCCGCATCTTCGGCAGCCGGTCGAGCGTCGCCGGGATGAAGCTCTGGCCGCCCCAACCCGGATTCACGCTCATGCACAGGAGCACGTCGGCGTAGCGGGCCGCCTCGGCGATCGCCTCGACCGGGGTGGCGGGATTCAGCGTGACGCCGGCGCGGCAGCCGAGGTCGTGGATCACCTGCAGCGTGTAGTGCAGGTGGGGGCAGGTCTCGACGTGGACGGTGATGCTGTCCGCTCCGGCCTCGGCGAACTGGGACAGGTGCCGCTCCGGCGCCTCGATCATCAGGTGGACGTCGGCGAACCCTCCGTGCGCGTGAATCGCGTCCGCGACGTCCGCGACCATCTTCGGCCCGAACGTGATCACCGGCACGAAGCGGCCGTCCATGACGTCGATGTGGATCACGCGCGCCCCCGCCTCGAGCACCTCCGTCGTCTGCTCGCGCATGCGGCCGAAATCGGCGGAGAGAATCGACGGCGCAACCCGTACGTCTCGGGGCCAGGAGCGCATCGGCGCCACTGTAGCGGGCTGGATCGTCAGGATGCTTCCGCCACGTAGAACCCGTCGGTGCCGTCGCGGTGGGGAAGCGTCTGGCGGCCGCCGGGGACGACGCCCTCGCACTCGTCCCGGCGGATCGTGCAGACCGAGTAGACGAGCCGCCCGCCCGGCCCGAGCAGGCCGCCGGCGTGGTCGAGCATCCGCCGCTGGAGCAGGGCCACCTCCTGCGCGCCCTCGAGCGTGCGGCGCCAGCGGGCGTCCGGCCGCCCCGCGAGGACGCCGAGCCCCGAGCAGGGCGGGTCGAGGAGGATGCGGTCGAAGCCGCCCTCGCGGAACTCGAGCGCGTCGGCGACCGCGACCTCGGCGCAGCTGACGCCCTGGCTCCGGAGCATGCGCTCGAGGGCGGCCGCGCGGCCGGGGTGCCGCTCGACGCAGACGAGCCGCCCCCGGTCCCCCATGAGCGCCGCCAGCTGTCCCGCCTTGCCGCCGGGCGCGGAGCAGAGGTCGAGCACGTGCATGCCGGGCTCGGGTGCGAGCACGCGCGCAGGCAGCATGGAGCCGCGCGACTGCGGCCAGATGGCGCCCTCGGCGAGCTCGCGGCTGGCGGCTACGTCGAACGGCCCGTCGAGCACGAGCGCCTCGGGCAGCTCCGGGTCGCCGTGGGCCGGGACGCCGAGGTCGAGCGGCCCGGGCCGGAGCGTGTTCACCCGGATGGACAGCTCCGGCGGCTCGTTCTGGGCGGCCATCAGCGCCTCGGCGTCGTCCGGCCCGAGCATCGCCTGCCACTCCTCCGCCACCCAGTCGGGATAGGAGTGGCGCAGCGCCAGGGGCAGGCCGTCGACCCATTCCGGCCCGGCCTCGGCCACCCGGCGCAGGAGGGCGTTCGCGAGCCCGGCCGTGTGGCGGCCGGCGACCGCCTTCGCCAGGTCGACGGTCTCGTTCACCGCCGCGCGGGCGGGGATGCCGGAGGCGAAGAGGAGCTGGTAGGCGCCGACCCGCAGCGCCGCGCGCAGGGTGGGCTGCAGGCCGTCCGGCGGACGCGACGCGAGCGTCTCCAGCGCGTGGTCGAGCGTGCGCACGCGCTGCACGGTGCCGTAGGCAAGCCGCATGGCCAGGCGGCGGTCGCGCTCGTCGAGCCGGGCCCGGTCGGCCTCGGCCGGGAAGATGCGGTCGGCGTACGCGCCGTCCTCGAAGGTCCGCCGCACGACCTCGTAGGCGACACGGCGGGCGCTCATGTCGCCCGTGCCGGGGGCGTCTGGCGGCCGCGCAGGAACTCGGCGGCGGTCATCCGCCGCTTCCCGGCCGGCTGGAGCTCGCGTACCTCGACGGCGCCCTCGCCGGCGCCGATCCACAGGGTCTCGCCGTGGACGGTCACGGCGCCGGGCGACCCGCCGCCGCCGGTGGCCGCCGCCCGCCACACCGTCACGGGCAGGCCGTCGAGCTCGGCCCGAGCGCCGATGTGCGGCGAAAGGGCGCGGACTCGGTCGACGACCTCTCCCGCGGGTCTGGCCCAGTCGAGGCGGCGATCCTCGGGGCGGATCCGGTGCGCATACGTCGGTTCGCCCTCCTGCGCGCGCCCCGACGTCGCGCCGCGCAGCGCCGCCGCAAGCAGCGGCGCACCCAGGTCGAGCGCGCGTTCGGCGACGACGCCCGCATCGTCTTCGGGCCCGATCGGGAACCGCTCCAGGCCGTGGATGGGCCCGGCGTCGAGCTCCGCGACGAGCTCGATGACGGCCGCAGCGGTCTCGCTGTCCCCGGCCATGATCGCGCGCTCGATCGGCGCCGCGCCGCGCCAGCGGGGCAGGAGCGACGGATGCAGGTTGAAGAGCGGGTAGGCGCCGAGGAGCGGCGGGCGCAGGATCTGGCCGAAGGCGACCACGACGCCGGCGTCGACCTCCGGCGGGTGCTCGCTGGCGCACTCCTCCTGCACGACCGGGAGCCCGAGCCCACGGGCGGCGTCCACGGCGGGCGGCGTGGCCGCCTTGCGTCCGCGGCCCGCCGGGCGGTCGGGCTGCGACACGACCGTCGCCACGTCGATCCCCTCCTCGTGCACGAGGCGCGCGAGCGCGCCGGCCGCGAACGCCGACGTGCCGAAGAAGGCGATCCTCACGCCTTCAGGCGCAGCTCTTTCAGAGCCGCGCGGCGGTCCTCCTTCGGCGCCCGGTCGATGATCAGGACGCCGTCGAGGTGGTCGAGCTCGTGCTGGATCACCCGCGCCTCGAGCCCCTCGGCCGTCACCTCGACCGGCTCGCCCGACTCGTCCAGGCCGCGGGCGACGACGCGCTCGTGGCGCTCGACCGGCACCGTCACCTCGCCGCCGAGGAGCGACAGGCAGCCCTCCGCGTCGACCTCGGTCTCGTCCGAGCGCTCCGAGAGCTCGGGGTTGATCAGGGCCCGGACGGGGTCGTCGGCGCCGGCGCGGTAGACGAACACGCGCTGCAGGACGCCGATCTGGGGCGCCGCCAGGCCGACGCCGTGCGAGCGGCGCATGATGTCGGCCATCCGCTCGACCAGGCTGCGAACCTCGTCGTCGACCTCCGGGATCGCCGTCGCGGCGACGCGCAGCGCCGGGTCGGGATACTGGCGCACGAGCCGCATCGCCATCGCGTGGTGCTCGCGCCGCTCCCGCTCGCGGGCGCGCTCCCGCGCCTCCTCCTCCTCGGGAGTCAGCTCGGGCTCGGCCCGGGCTTCCGTCTCGGCATCCGCCATCCCGGGAATCCTACCGAGAGGCTTTGGCGGCCACGTCGGCCGTCGACACCACCTCGGCGTAGCCGTCGCCCATGGCGGCGATGAACGCCGTGTGGACGTCGGCCGCGGGCACCGACCGGCCGCCGAACTCGAGCGGCATCGTGGCGCAGGCGTCGTGCACCAGCGTCGTCGCAAAGCCAAGGTCGGCCGCGGCCCGGACGGTCGCGTCGACGCAGAGCGAGGTCATCATCCCGCACACCACCACCGCGTCGACGCCCCGGTCGCGCAGGTGCGTCTCGAGCGGCGTGTCGAGGAAGCTGTTCGGGTTCGCCTTCTGGATGACGGTCTCGCCCTCCGCGGGCCGCACGGAGTCGTGGATCTCGACGCCGGGTGTGCCGGGCTGCATGAAGGCGGCGTCGGGCGCATCCCACACGTGCTGGACGTGCACGAGCAGCTCGCCGGAGGCGCGGAACGCGTCCAGCAGCTCGCGCGCGTTGGCGGCGGCCTGCTCAGGCCCCTCGAGCGGGTTGCGCCCGCCGGGGAAGTAGTCGTTCTGGATGTCGACGATCACGAGCGCTCTGGTCATGCCGCCACCCTACCGGAACCGGGGTCAGACCCCGAACGGAATCGTCACGAATGTGTCACAGCCGACGTTCGGGGTCTGACCCCGGTTCAGCCGAACGACTGGGGATCGACGTCGACCACAGCGGTCGCGTGGGCGCGGCGCAGGTCGGCGGCCAGATCGCGCAGCAGGCCGCGCAGCACCGTCGCGGCACGGCCCGCGGCGGCCGTCTTGATGAGGACGTGGCTGCGGCTGCGGTCGCGCAGGCGCTGCAGCGGCGCCGGGCCGAGCACGATGTCTCCCTCGAGCGCCGGCGCGGCGGCCGAGGCGATCGTGGCGGCGACATCGTGCGCCACCGGCGCGGAGTCCGCCGTCGCCAGCACCCGCACGAGGCGCCGGAACGGCGGGTAGCCGAGATCCCGGCGGCGCTCGAGCTCGCCCTCCAGGAACTCCGCCACGGCATGGCGGGCGGCGAGCACGACCGGGCGCAGCTCCGGGCTCCAGGTCTGGATCAGCACCCGGCCGCGGGGGTCACCGGGGCGGCCCGGGCGGCCCGCCAGCTGGGTGAGCAGCCCGAACGTGCGCTCCTCGGCCCGGAAATCGGGGATGGCCAGGGCGAGATCGGCGTCGAGCACGGCGGCCACCGAGACACCGGGCATGTCGTGGCCCTTGGCCACGAGCTGGGTGCCGACGAGCACGGCGGCGTTGGCGCGCCGGAAGGCCCGCAGCGTCGCCTCCGGCTCGCCCGGTCGGGCGGCGACGTCGGCGTCGAGGCGCATGACCGCGAGGCGCGCATAGCGGCCCCGCAGCTCGTCCTCCACCCGGGCCGTCCCGGCCCCGATGTGGGCCAGGTCGACCGAGCCGCAGGTCGCACACGCCCGCGGCAGCGGCTGCGCGAGCCCGCAGTGGTGGCATACGAGCCGCCGGCCGTGGAGGACGAGCGAGACGTCGCAACGGGGGCAGCGCCACGTGCGCCCACAGGTCCGGCAGTGGATGGCCGAGGCGGCGCCGCGCCGGTTCTGGAGCAGGATCGCCCGGCCGCCGCGATCGTCGATCGCCGCCAGTGCGTCGATCAGCGGCCGCGTCAGCGGGTAGCCGCCGTCGGCGCGCAGGTCGACGATGTCGACGGCCGGGAGCGGCCCGCCCACCCGGCTCGGCAGGTTGACCCGGCGCGAGATCCCCGCCCACGACTCCGGACGCGGGGTCGCCGTGCCGTAGATGACGACGGCCCGCTCCAGCCTCCCCCGCTTCGCCGCCACCCGTCGGGCGTCGTAGCGCGGGTCGGCCTCGTGCTTGTAGGACGCGTCGTGCTCCTCGTCGACCGCGATCACACCCAGGTCGGGGACGGCCGCGAAGATGGCGGAGCGGGCGCCGACGACCACGCGCGCCTCGCCGGCGGCGATCCGGGCGTGCTCGGCGCCGCGGCGGGCGGGCGAGATGCCGCTGTGGAGCACGGCGACCGTGGGGCCGAAGCGGGCCGTGAACCGCGCGGCGGTCTGGGGCGTGAGCGCGATCTCGGGCACGAGCACGATCGCCCCCCGGCCGCGGGCGAGCGCCGCGTCGATGACACGCAGGTAGACCTCGGTCTTCCCCGAGCCGGTGACTCCGTGGACGAGCACGTCGCCGCCGCCGGCGTCCAGCGCCTCGACGCACGCCGCGACGGCCGCCTCCTGCTCCGCGGTGAGCGTCACCCGGACGTCGTCGACGGCCGCCTGCGGCGCCGGGTCGAGCGCCACCAGCCCCCGGCCGGCCATCCGCCGCACGGTCTCGCGGGTGGTCCCCGCCGCCGCCACCAGGTCGGACAGCGGCAGGGGGGCGAGTCCCACGTGGACGAGCACCTCGGCCTGGCGCCGGGTCGCGCCCTCCATCGTCACGAGCCGCACCCACGGCTCGGGCGCCCGGGCACCGGCCGGCGGCGGCAGGACGAGCCCCAGCGCCCGCGAGAGGGTCGAGGCGTAGGAGGCGGCGATCCACTCCGCCAGGTCGAGCAGCGGGCCCGGCACGGTTCCGATCACCGCGAGCACCGGCTTCAGGCCCTCGCCGTCGCCCTCCCCCACCTCGGTGACGACCCCCCGCACCGTGCGGGCGCCCAGCTCGACCTCGACCAGCGCCCCGCGCGCGACGCCGTCACCGGCGGCGTAGTCGAACGCCTGGTCGACCGCCCGCGCGGTCACCAGCGGATGCACCCGCGCGATCACGACCGGGTCGTGAAGTCGACCACGACCGGCACCCCCTCGAGCCCCAGCCGGCGCCGGAGCTGGTTCTCGACGAAGAAGCCGTAGTCGCGGTTCACCAGCCGGCGGTCGTTGGTGACGATCCGGAACCGCGGCGGGCGGGTGCGGTACTGGGTCGCGTACAGCATGTTCAGCCGGCGGCGGCCCTGCCGCGGCGGCTCGCGCATGGCCCCGATCTCGGCCATCGCGCGGTTGAGCTCGCCGGTCGAGACACGTGACGTGTAGCGCTCGAACACCTCCTCGACGGCGTCCAGCAGCCTGTCGACGTTGCGGCCGGTCACGGCGGACGACGTCACGATGGACGGCCGCTGGCGCAGCTTCCCGCCCAGGCGCTCGACGACGTCCTCGACCGTGGTCGTGGCGATGTCCCACTTCGAGAGCACGACGATGGTCGCGCAGCCCGCCTTGCGGGCGACGTCGGCCACGGAGAGGTCGCCCTCGACGAGGCCCTCGGAGGAGTCGATCAGCACGAGCGCGACGTCGGCCCGCTCGGCGGCGGCCAGCGCGCGCACCTCGCTGTAGTACTCCACCCCCTGGCGGTGCCGGCGCTTGCGGCGCAGGCCGGCCGTGTCGATCAGCCGGAAGCGGCGGTCGCCGCGCACGAACGGGGTGTCGATGGCGTCGCGCGTGGTCCCCGGCCGGTCGGAGACGATCACGCGCGGTCGCCCGAGGATCGCGTTCAGGAGCGACGACTTGCCGACGTTGGGGCGGCCCAGGATGGCGACGGCGATCTCGTCGGCGCCGTCGTCCGCGGGCCGTCCCCCGCCCTCGACCGCGTCCAGCCGCTCGACGATGGCGTCGAGCAGGTCACCCGTGCCGCGGCCGTGCAGGGCCGAGACCGCGATCGGCTCGCCCAGCCCGAGCCGGTGCAGCTCGAGCGCCGCCGGCTCGTGGGCGGCGTCGTCGATCTTGTTCGCGACCAGGACGACCGGCCGGTGCGACCGGCGCAGGATCTGGGCGATCTCCTCGTCGCCGGCGGCGAGGCCGGCGCGGGCGTCGATCACCGCCGCGACGACGTCGGCCTCCTCGACCGCCATCCGCGCCTGGGCCGCCACCTGGGCCTGCATCGGCGAGGCGTCCCCGGCGTCGACGCCGCCGGTGTCGATGAGGACGAACGTCCGCCCCCGCCACTCGCACAGCACCTCGTTGCGGTCGCGGGTGACCCCGGGGAGCTCGTCCACGACCGCGTGCCGCGACGACGTCAGCCGGTTCACGAGGGTGGATTTGCCCGCGTTCGGGAAGCCGACCACGGCCACCACTCCGACCCGGGGCCCCTCCTCGCTCATCGGGACTGCTCGTAGAGCGCGCGGATCTCGGCCATCAGCTCCTCGGCCGTCTCCCGGTAGGCCTGCGCCGGCCGGCGGTCGCCCCGCTCGTACATGCGCGGCGGGCCGAACGTGACGTGGATGCGGCGGCCCGGCCGCCACGCCCCCGTGCCGCGGATCGCGACGGGGATGACCGGCGCCTCCTCGACGACGGCGCAGCGGCCGGCCCCCGCCTTCGCGCCGTCGAGCGCGGCCTGGCGGTGCCCCTGGATGAAGATGCCGACGACGCCGCCGCCCTCCATCGTCTCGTGCACGACCCGCAACGAGTCCCGGTCGGCCTCCCCGCGGCGGACGGGGAAGCCGCCGCCCCAGCGGATGATCCGCCCGAACACGGGGATGCCGAAGAGCTCGCTCTTGGCCATGTAGCGGACGGTGCGCGGCTGCACCTGCCCCAGGGCGGGGATGTCCCACCACGACTGGTGGTTCGCGACGAACATGAACGCGCCCGACCTGGGCACGTGCTCGCGCCCGTGCACCTCCGGCCGCAGGAGCACCCGGACGAGCGTGCCCAGGAAGAGCCGCAGCCACACCCAGGCGCGGTCGTAGCCCGCCAGCTCCTGCTCGCTCACGCCGCCGCCTCGACCAGCCGGACGACCGCGGCGACCGCCTGGGCGACCGTGAGGCCCGAGGTGTCGATCACGTGCGCGTCGGGCGCCGGCGCGAGCTGGTCGGCGTCGCCGCGGTCGCGGGCGGCGATCGTCCGTCCGACCTCGTCGGCGCCGAGCCCGAGATCCACCGCCCTGCGGGCGGCGCGAGCGTCGAGCGAGGCGGTCAGGTAGACCTTCACCTCGGCGTCGGGGCACACCTTGCTGCCCGTGTCCCGGCCCTCGAGCACGGCGTTCCGGGCCAGCGCTCGCTGGCGCTCGCGCATCCGCGTGCGCACCTGTGGGTGGCGGGAGACGGCGCTCACCAGGGCGGACACCGCCTCGCCGCGCAGGTCGACCGGCCGGGATGGGCTCTCGCCGACGAGCTCCGCCAGCGCGTCGCCGTCGTCGGAGTCGACGCCGCGCTCCATCGCGACGGCCGTCAGCTCCCGGTACATGAGCCCCGTGTCCACGTAGCGGTAGCCGAGCCGTTCCGCCACCGCCCGGGCGACGGTGCTCTTGCCCGCGCCCGCCGGGCCGTCGATCGTGATCACCACCGCGCCCCCCACCCCCGAAAAGGGGTATGACCTCGTTTGGCGGGGGTCATGCGGTCACGCCCGCGAGGCGTTCGGGGAAGTCGGGGAAGCTCACGCCGAGGGCGTCCGAGCCGCGCACGTCGACGCCATGCTGCGAGCAGACCCCGGCGACGGCGCCCAGCATTGCGACCCGATGGTCCCCCGCGGCGTCGACGCTCCCGCCCCGCAGCCGCGCCGGGACGCCGCGGATGCGGAACCCGTCCTGCAGCCCCTCGACGTGGCCGCCGACGGCATTCAGGGCAGCCACGACCGTGTCGATCCGGTCGGACTCCTTGACCCGCAGCTCGCCGGCCCCGCGGATCATCGTCTCGCCGCGGGCGAAGCAGGCCAGGAGCGCCACCAGCGGGAGCTCGTCGATCAGCGCCGGTACCAGCTCCGGCTCGATCTCGGTCGCGACGAGCTCGGCCGGGCGCACCTCGATGTCCGCCACCGGCTCCGCGCCCGCCAGGCGGCGGTTAAAGAGCCCGACGCGGGCGCCCATCCGTTCCATGACCGTCAGCAGGCCGGTGCGCGTCGGGTTGATGCCGACGCCGCGCAGCGTGAGCCCCGAGCCGTGCACAACGGTGGCCGCGACGATGAACGGCGCCGCGGAGGAGAAGTCGCCCGGCACCCGCACCTCGTCGAGCTGGAGGTGCGCCACCGGCGAGACGGCCACCCGGCCCGGACGGCGGTCGACGGGCACGCCCGCGTCGCGGAGCATGCGCTCGGTGTGGTCGCGCGTCGGCACCGGCTCCTCGACGACCGTCATCCCCCGCTGCGCGAAGAGGCCGGCGAAGAGGAGGCACGACTTCACCTGGGCGGACGCGACCGGCAGGCGGTAGGTGACCGGCGCGACCCGCCCGTCCACGTGCATGCGGACGGGCGGGCGGCCGTCGGTGGTCTCCAGGGCGACGCCCATCTCCGCCAGCGGGCCGGCGATCCGGCCCATCGGCCGGCGGCGGATGCTGTCGTCGCCGTCGAGCACGAACTCGCCGATCTGACCGGCCAGGATGCCGGGCAGGAGCCGCATCAGCGTGCCCGCGTTCTCGACGTCGATCCGGCCCGCCGGCGCGCGCAGGCCGCGCATGCCGACGCCGTGTACGCGCAGGGCGTCGTCGTCGGGCCGCTCGATCTCGACGCCGAGCGCCTCCATCGTCGCGACCGTGGCCAGCGTGTCCGCGGACGCGCCGAAGCCGAGCACCTCCACCGGCCCGTCGCAGAGCGACGCCACCATGACCGCCCGGTGGCTGATCGACTTGTCGCCGGGGACCGAGAGCTCGCCCGAGATCGCGCCCGCGGGCGAGAAGCGCGCCGCCGCAGCGCTCACGGCTCGACCGCCGCCGTCGCGACCGCGCCGTAGCCCTGGGCGTCGAGCAGCTCCACCGCCCGCTCGGCCTGGGCGGCGCCGGCGACGAGCACCACCACCGTCCCGCCGACGTCCGGGGACATGTGGTGGAGCTCGAAGTCCTCGATGTTGATTCCCTCGGCGCCGAGCGCCTGCGTGATCCCGGAGAGCACGCCGGGGCGGTCGGGCACGTGGACGCGGACGCGGTAGAGCTCCTCGGGCACCGCCGGATAGGCGGCCTGCAGCAGCCGGCGGCGGTTGCCGGACGCCTCCGCCACCCACCGAGCCACGAACCCGGCGTCCTCGCGCTCGAGCGCGCGCGTCAGCTCATCGATCCGGCGGCCGTGCTCGCGCAGGCCGTCGAGCAGCGCGTCGCGGTTGTCGAGGAAGATGTCCACCCAGATGCGCGCGTTCGCGCCCGCGACCCGGGTCATGTCGCGGAAGGAGCCGCCGACGGCGGCGAGCGGGTCGTGGCCGTCGACGCGCCCCGCCCCGGCCTGGTTCATGAGCACGTTCGCGATCGCGTGCGGCAGGTGGCTCGTCAGGGCCACGAGGCGGTCGTGCGCGTCCGGGTCGATCGCGACCGGGCGCGCGCCCAGGCCGGCCACGAACGCGTGCAGGCGGCGGTGGCACTCGGGGTCTGTCTCCGCCGCGGGCGTGAGGAACCAGGTCGCCCCGCTGAACATGTCGGCGCGGGCGTTGCGCACCCCACGCGCCTCGGAGCCGCACACCGGATGCCCGCCGACGAAGCGGCTGCTGCGGCCGGCGGCGGCCATCAGCCGGGACTTGGTCGAGCCGACGTCCGAGACGGCGCACCCCGGCCCGGTCGCCTCCAGCGTGCGCGCCACGAGCTCCGGCAGACGGGCCACCGGCCCGCAGACGAGCGCGATGTCCGCATCGGCGACGGCGCCCTCGAGCGACTCGGCGACGCTGGCCGCGGCGCCCGTCTCGAGCCCGGCCGCCGCGGCGTCCGGGTCGGGATCGAACGCCACCACCTCGTCTCCGCGCCCCGCGGCGGCGAGGCCGACCGAGCCGCCGATCAGGCCGAGGCCCACGACGGCGACCCGCATCAGGTCACGCCTCCCGGGGCGGGCCGCTCCTCGCCGCGCATGAGCTCGGCCAGCCGGAAGGCCAGGTCGAGCGACTGGCGCGCGTTCAGGCGCGGGTCGCACAGGGTGTGGTAGCGGACGCTCAGGTGGTCCTCGAGCACCGCCTCGGCCCCGCCGAGACACTCCGTCACGTCCTCGCCCGTGAACTCGAGGTGGATGCCGCCCGGCCACACGTCGCACTCGCGGCAGGCGGCGAAGAAGCCGCCGATCTCGGCCATGATGTCCTCGAACCGGCGCGTCTTCACCCCGTCGGGCGTGCGGAAGACGTTCGCGTGCATCGGGTCGCACGCCCACACCACCGGGTGGCCGGCGTCGGTGACCGCGCGGATGACCGGCGGCAGCGCTTCGGCGGCCCGGCCGGCGCCCATGCGGCAGATCAGCGTCAGCCGGCCCGGCGTGCGGTCGGGGTCGAGCCGCGCGCACAGGTCGAGCAGCTCGGCCGGCGTCGCCGTCGGCCCGACCTTGATGCCGAGCGGGTTGCCGACGCCGGCGAAGAACTCGGCGTGGGCGCCGTCGGCGGCCCGGGTGCGCTCCCCGATCCACAGCATGTGCGCCGAGCAGTCGTACCAGCGGCCGGTGAGCGAGTCGCGCCGGGTGAGCGCCTCCTCGTAATCGAGCAGAAGGCCCTCGTGGCTCGTCCAGACGTCCACCTCGTGCAGGCGCCGCTCGCGCTCGAGGTCGATGCCGCACGCGGCCATGAACGCCAGCGCCCGCTCGATCTCGGAGGCGATGCGCTCGTACCGCCGCCCCTCCGGCGAGCTGGCGACGAACTCCTGGTTCCAGAGGTGCACCTTCGTCAGGTCGGCGAACCCGCCCTTCGTGAAGGCGCGCAGGAGGTTGAGCGTGGCCGCCGACTGGTGGTAGCCCTGCACCATCCGCTCCGGGTCGGGTGTGCGGGCGGCGAGCGTCGGCGCGTCGTCGTGCACCATGTGGCCGCGGAAGCTCGGGAGCTCGACGCCGTCGACGAGCTCGACCGGCGACGACCGCGGCTTCACGAACTGGCCCGCGATCCGGCCGACCTTCACCACCGGCAGCATGGCGCCGTAGGTCAGCACCGCCGCCATCTGCAGCATGATCTTCAGCTTCTCGCGGATCGTGACCGCGGAGAAGTCGCCGAACGACTCGGCGCAGTCGCCCGCCTGCAGCAGGAAACCGCGGCCGGCGGCCACCTCGGCCAGTGCCGCCTGGAGGTTGCGGGCCTCGCCGGCGAAGACGAGCGGCGGCATCCCCAGCAGACGCTCGCGCACCTCGCGTGCGTGCTCGCCGTCGGGCCACTCGGGCTGTTGCTCGGCCAGGATCGCGCGCCAGGACGACGGTGACCAGGTTGACGGGGGGGCTGCCATCTCGGCAGGCATCCTACCGATGCGCATGGGGGCGAAGTCCCGTGCGGCGTTGGCTACAGTGGCCGCGCACATGACCCGCGTCTTCTCCGGCATCCAGCCCACCGGGCAGAAGCATCTGGGCAACTACATCGGCGCGATCCGCCATTACGTCACCGACCAGGATCTGGGCGAGGCGTTCTATTGCGTCGTCGATCTGCACTCGATCTCGGTCGCCTACGACCGCGACACTCTGGCCGAGAACACGCTCGACACCGCGGCGACGCTGCTCGCCGCCGGGCTCGAGCCTGACCGCTGCACGCTCTTCGTCCAGAGCCACGTCCCCGCCCACACCGAGGGCGCGTGGCTGCTCGGAGCCGTGACCAGCTTCGGGGAGCTCTCGCGGATGACGCAGTTCAAGGACAAGAGCGAGGGCCGCGACTCGGTCAGCGCCGACCTCTTCACCTACCCCGTCCTCCAGGCGGCCGACATCCTGCTCTACCACACCGACCGGGTGCCCGTCGGCGACGACCAGCGCCAGCATCTCGAGCTCGCCCGCAACATCGCCCAGCGCTTCAACAGCAGGTTCGGTGAGACGCTGCGGCTGCCCGAGGCGGCGATCCCCAGCACCGGCGGCCGGGTGATGGATCTCCAGGACCCGACCCGGAAGATGTCCACGACCGGCGGCACGCCCCAGGGCACCGTCCTCGTCGTCGATGCGCCGGAGGTGGTCGCCAGGAAGGTGCGCTCCGCCGTCACCGACTCGGGCCGCGAGGTGCGCCGCGGGGAGGGCAAGGAGGGGATCGCGAACCTGATCGAGATCGCCGCCGTCGCCACCGGCCGCTCCGCCGAGGAGGTCGAGTCGGCCTACGATGGCGCCGGCTACGGCCAGTTCAAGACCGACGTCGCCGAGGCCGTGGTCGAGTACCTGCGCCCGGTGCGGGAGCGTTACCTCGAGCTGCGGGCCGATCCGGCCCACCTGCGGTCGGTCCTCGCCGCCGGCGCGGAGCGGGCGCGGGCCGTGTCCGGCGAGACCGTGACGCTCATCAAGGAGCGCATGGGCTTCGTCGGGGACGTCTAGCCGGGCTCGGGCGGGCGGTTCAGCCAGCGGCGTTCGGCGTGCCAGCGCTGGAGGGTGCGGCGACTGGGGGCGTGGGCGGTGCAGGTGTCGCAGGGGTTGCTCGCCAGGTGCGATGGGTCCAGCGGCGGCGCGCCCTGGGCGTAGCCGGCTTCGAGATGGCGTCTCACCTCAGGCCAGGCGTCGCTGCCCGGCCTGGTGCGGGGCGGGTGGGCGCGCAGCCGGGTGAGATGGGCATCCAGGACACGATGCCGGGCCGCGGTCATGCACCCGTTGGCCTGCCATATGTTCATCAAGGTGCGCACGAAGTCGCGGCCTCGGCGCTTCCTCTGAAACGTTTCCGCAGCGTGACCGGGGGCACAGCCACACGCTCACCCGGTAGCCGAGCCGGATCTCCTCGGTGCGTCCCCGGGTTCTGTCGACGCAGATCGCGCACACGGGCCGCTCCAGCGGCAGGTTCCTGGTTTTGTAGAGCGTGGGGAGCGGATACATCGCACTGTTGAGTGTGGCGAAGCGGATGTCACCTGTGGGTGACGAGGGGTGGCGAGAGAGTCGGGGAAGTGCAAATGACAGATGCCAACAACGCCAACTGCCGCCAAACCTTCCGCGCAACCAGTCGCGGGAAGGCGCCGACTGATCGACCGGATTTCGCGCCGGCGAGCGCACGCTGCCTCGTTCGTAGGCGCGTCGACCCGGGTTGCCACGAGGGTGGAAAGGCTGCGTTGGGTCGACACCACGCCGGCCGCCGTCACCTCGGAGCGCAAATGGGCTGCTCGGATTCTTTTGTCCACGTGGTGCCCGGCTGCGAGGATTATCCCGCGGCGAGCACCTCGGCGGCCGCACGCTCCCCCGCCCGGGCCGCGCCCTCCATGAAGCTCGGCAAGGCGGACGTCTCGGCGCCCGCGTAGTGCACCCGCCCGTCGGGCTCGCCCAGCCGGCTGCCCCACCCGGTCAGCTCGCCGGGGCCGAAGATCAGATAGCTGCGCCGGTACGAGACGCGCACAACCCGATCGAGCCGGGCGCCGAAGCACGCCCGCACCGCCTCCGCGACCGCGCGGTCGGCGATCCCCGGCGGCTGCCGCACCAGCCAGCCCGCGGGCGTCGAGCCGACGAAGCTCCCGAGCGTTCGCGGGCCGTGGCGGTACGTGTAGCCGATGAC
>JBKPMQ010000093.1:0-6888 GCA_046732235.1 Actinomycetota bacterium | reverse complement strand
TGAGCAGGGTGTTCGCGGCGGTCACCGAGAGACCCTTCACATTCGGCACGGTGATCGCGCTCGGCCCGACGCCGACGAAGAGCACGACGGTCGAGCCGCCGGAGACGCCGGAGCCCACCGACGGGTCGGTGCGGACGACCTTCTTGATGTCGGCGACGCTCGACTTCGTGTTCTTGCAGCGTCCCGTGAGCCCGTCCGCCCGGAGCGTCGCCTGCGCCTGCTTGCACGACTGTCCGATCACCGACTCCGGCACGGCCTTGTCATTGCCCGAAAGCATCGTGTAGACCACGAACCCGGCCACCGCGGCCAGGGCAAGCAGGAGGAGGACGAGCACCCACGGCCAGGCGCTGCGTCGCGGGGCGGGCCGATCGGGCGGTGGCGGCGGCGGGGCGGGGCGCATGACGCTCGTCGCGGTCTCGGGCTCCCGGCCGATCACGCGGGTCGCCTCGCCCGCCGCGATCACGCGGGTCGCCTGCTGGGTGTCCGCGGACGCCGACTGGCCGCGGCTAACCCGTCCCAGCTCCTCGGCCATCTGCTTCGCCGACGAGAACCGCAGCGCCGGGTCCTTCGCCAGCGCCCGCATCACCACCTGCTCCATCGCCGGCGAGACGAGCCGGTTGCGGCGGTGGAGGGGCGGTGGCGTGTCGGATACCTGCTTCATCGCGATGTCGACGGCCGACTCGCCCGTGAACGGCAGGTCGCCGCACAGCATCTCGTAGAGCACGACGCCCATCGAGTAGATGTCCGACTCCGGGCCGACCGCGAGGCCGCGGGCCTGCTCGGGGGACAGGTACTGGGCGGTGCCGACGATCGACCCCACCTCGGTCATCTGCTGGGTGTTGGCCGCGCGGGCGATGCCGAAGTCCGTCACCTTCAGCCGGCCCTCGTCGGTCAGCACCATGTTGTGCGGCTTCACGTCGCGGTGGACGACGCCCTGCCTGTGCGCGGCCTCGAGCGCCGCCAGGGCCTGGGTCGCGTAGTTGATCGCCTCCGGCTCGGGCAGCGGCGCTCGGCGCGTGATCTCCTCCTTCAGCGTCGGGCCGTCCAGGTACTCCATGGCGATGTACGACGTCCCCATCGCCTCGCCGCGGTCGTAGACCGTGACGATGTTGGGATGGCGCAGGCCGGCGGCGGCCGCGGCCTCGCGCCGGAACCGCTCGACGAACGCGGCGTCGCGCGCGTACCGGTCGGACAGGATCTTGATCGCCACGTTGCGCCCCAGCGACTGGTCGGTCGCGAGGTAGACGTCCGCCATGCCCCCCGAGCCGATCTGGCGCTCGATCACGTAGCGGCGGTCGAACAGCTGCCCGATGAGGGAGAAGGCGCTCACAGAGCCGCTACTTTGCCACGCCCGAGCCGAGGTACGCCTCGATCACCTTGGCCGCGATGGGCGCCGAGATCTGCCCGCCGAACTCCGGCGTGTGCTCCACGACGACCGCGACGGCGATCCTGGGATGCTCCGCCGGCGCGAACGCGATGAACCACGCGGTGTTCAGGCCGCTCACGCCCGTCTCGGCCGTCCCGGTCTTGCCGGCGACGTTCAGGCCGAGCACGTTTGCCGCCGTGCCGGTGCCCTCGTCCACCACGTTGCGCATGTCGTCGGTGAGCTCCGCCGCGGATTGTGGCGACATCACCCGCTCGACCTCCTGCGGCTTGCCGGTGAAGACCGTGCCTCCGTCCGGCGTCACCACCTTGTCGACGAGGCGCGGAGCCATGCGCACGCCGCCGTTCGCGACCGTCGCCGCGACGGTGGCCATCTGCATCGGCGTCACGCCGAGGCGCTCCTGGCCAATTGCCACTCGCCCGACGTCGATCGGCGAGCTGGTCCCAAGCAGGCGGCCGTTCTGGTAGACCCCGCTCGCGTTCATCTCGTCGGTCGGATACGTGAACGGCGGCAGCTGGAAGAACCCGAACTTCTGCATCGTGTCCTCGAGCCGCCGCTGCCCCAGCTTCTCGCCGAGCTGGGCGAAGTACGTGTTGACCGAGTTCGTGAGGGCGGTCCGCAGGTCGATCGTGCCGAAGCTCTCGGTCCCGGCGTTGCAGAGCTGGTGCCCCTCGTCGACGATGCAGTGGCCGCCGGCGTCGATCAGAAGCTGCCTGGGCCCGTAGCCGGCGTTGAGCGCGCTCGTCGCGGTCACGACCTTGAACGTCGAGCCCGGCGCGTAGAGGCCCTGCGTGGCGCGGTTGAGCAGCGGCGCGCCGCCCCTGGCCGAGAGCCGCGAGAAGTTCTGGTCGACCGTGGTCGGGTTGAAGCTCGGGGACGAGTACATCGCGAGGACACGGCCGGTGTCCGGCTGCAGGGCGACCACGGCCCCCGTCAGGCCCTGGCCCTCGAGCCCCTCCCGGGCCGCCCTCTGGGCGGGCACCGACAGGCTGGTGATGACGTTGTCGCCGGTCACGGTCTCGCCGCGCAGGGTCGAGCCGATGTTCGAGATCACCGTCGCGAGATCCGAGTTCGACGCGGTCAGGTACGGGTTCTCGGCCAGCTCGAGGGCGGTGCGGCCGTCGCCGACCGTGTTGTACCCGACGGCATGTGCGAAGAGCGGCCCGAACGGATAGCGGCGGGTGTAGAGCGTGAGCCCGTCGCGGTGCACCGCCCTGTTGCGCGCGAGCACCGTCTTCCCGTTCGAGGCCAGGATGAGGCCGCGGCGGATCTGCAGCTGGCGGTAGACGAGGCGGGCGTTGTCGCGCCGGTCGGCGAGCGACGAGGCGGCCCAGACCTGCCAGTAGGCCGTCATCGTGATCAGGAGGGCGATGCCGACCGCGGCCAGGCGGAACAGGGTGGTGATCTGGCGGTTCACGTCACCCGCCTCGTCGCGGCCCGGTCGGACACCATGAGAAGCAGCGCCAGGATGAGGAAGTTGGACACGATGGACGACCCGCCGTAGCTCACGAAGGGCAGGGTGACGCCGGTCAGCGGGATCAGCCGGGTGATGCCGCCGACGATCAGGAACGCCTGGAGCGTGAACGAGAACGTGAGCCCGCAGGCGAGCAGCTTCGAGAAGCTGTCGTCGGCGAGGGTGGCGATCTTGAACCCGCGGTAGGCGAAGAGCAGGTAGATCAGGAGCAGCCCCGCCGCGCCGGCAAGGCCGGTCTCGTCCGACCAGGCGGCGTAGATGCCGTCCGTCTGCACGGCCGGGATGATCGTCTGGCCGTGGCCGATCACCTGCAGGCTGCGGCCGAGCCCCGTGCCGAAGACGCCGCCGTCGGCGATGGCCTCGACCGACTGCACCACCTGGTAGCCGCTCGTGTGCGCGTGCGACCAGGGATCGACCCAGATCGAGAAGCGCTCACGCACGTGCGGGATCGCCTTGTACACGAGGAGGGAGCCGGCGGCGAACGTGGCCAGGCCGAGCACGGTGTAGAGGTGCCGGCCGGTGGCGACGTAGATCATCGCCAGGAAGATCCCGAACAGGAGCAGGGCCGAGCCGAGGTCGTTCATCACGGCCAGCACGCCGAGCGAGGCGATCGCCATCAGCGCGAGCGGGCCGAGGTGGCGGGCCGCGGGGATGTCGATGCCGAGCACGCGCCGGCGGGCGTACGTCAGCACCTCGCGGTTCTCGCGCAGATACCCGGCCAGCGCGATGACGAGCAGGAGCTTCACGAACTCGCCCGGCTGCACCTGGACGCCGCCGATCCGGAGCCACAGGCGGGCGCCGTTGACCGTCGTCCCGGCGACCATCGTGAGCAGGAGCAGGCCGACCGCGACCGTGGCGAGCGAGTACTTGTACGACGCCAGGCGGCGGTGGTCGCCCAGCAGGAAGATCAGCCCGAGGAAGCCGATCAGGCCGATCACGATCCAGACCGACTGGTCGCGGGCGAGCGTCGGCTCGAGCCGGTAGATCTCCGTCAGGCCCAGCGCGGAGAGGAGCGCCGCCAGGGGAAGCAGCCACGGGTCGGCGTTCGGGAGGCCGGCGCGCACACCGACGTGGGCGACGGCGAACAGGGCCAGGAAGATGCCCGCGTAGACGAGCGATGTGCTCGAGATCTCGTTCTGGCGGGCGGTGTAGACCGAGGCGAAGCCGATCGCGGTCAGCATCCCGACCAGGACGAGGTTCACGAGCTCGCGCAGCCGGGCCGACCTCACGGGCTCGCCACCTCGTACGGGTGCAGCGTCGACATCGCGCCGGAGTCGCTGCGCAGCGTGTGGTCGAAGAGCGTCTTGCGCTGCCTCGGCGTCAGCGTCGCGTAGCTGATGGTCGACTCGTACACGACGTGGTAGAGGTGGATGCCGAACGGCAGGTCGACGGGCACGCCCTGGTAGACGGCGACCCGGCCCGTCGCGGTGTCCGCCCCGATGAAGTGGCTCTCGCGCAGGCCGACGACCGCCGCGACGGCCAGGACGAGCGCGAGCACGCCCGCAGCGATCACTGCGACGATCGTGCGGGCGCGCGGGCCACCCTCGTCGCCGTCCTCGTGCTCGAGCCCGGCGGGTAGGATGTGGGTGCGGCCGTCCTGCACGGCCGGCTCGGCCTCCGCCTCGGCGCCGGTCTCGCCGACGCGGAAGACGATCGCGGTGACGTTGTCCTCGCCGCCGCCCGCGAGCGCCGCCCGGACGAGGTCGCGGGCGATCTTCGCGGCCGCCCCGCCACCGGCCAGGATGTCTGCGATGGTCGCCTCGGGCACCATGGTGTTCAGGCCGTCGCTGCAGAGGAGGAACACGTCGCCGTCCTGCGCCCGCACGGCGAAGGTGTCCACCTCGACCGACTC
Organism: Actinomycetota bacterium; assembly: GCA_046732235.1. GTDB lineage: Bacteria > Actinomycetota > Thermoleophilia > Gaiellales > JAICJC01 > JAICJC01. Next base: position 2,178 of record JBKPMQ010000093.1, on the reverse strand, counting down.
GTCCGTCCCCAGGGCGCGCGTGATGACGCTGCGCTGGGGGTGTCGCTCCGCGTCCGTCTCGGAGAGCTCGCCCTTGCGCACGAGCTCGCCCACCAGCGAATGGTCGTCGGAGAGCCGCTGCAGGCTCCCGTCGCGCAGCAGGTAGGCGCGGCTGTCGCCGACGTGGGCGAAGGCGATCGTGCCGCCGTCGTCCATGAACGCCGCGGTGACCGTCGTGCCCATCCCGGCGGCGCCGGGGTCGGTGCGCGACCGCTCGAGGATGCGCCGGTTGGCCGTCCCGATCGTCTCGCGGAGCACGTCCTCGGGCGCCGCCGCGAGCAGGTCCGCCTGGGCAAAGGCCTCGGCGCACATGCGCGACGCGATCTCGCCCGCCTGCGCCCCGCCCATGCCGTCGGCGACCATGAACAGCGGCGAGCGCATCAGGTAGGAGTCCTCGTTCGAGCGGCGGACGTTGCCCGTCTGGGTGACGCCGGCGGAGTCGACGATCCCGAGGGTCATGCACCCGCCTGGTAGGTGAGCTGGGTCTGGCCGATCGTGACCGTGTCGCCGCCGACGAGGCGGCGCACCCCGACGAGGCGGTCGCCGTTCACGTACGTGCCGTTCGTCGAGTGCAGGTCCTCGATCACGTCGCCGTCCTGGCCGCGGCCGAAGCGCGCGTGCCGGCCCGACGCGTACCCGTCCGCGCCGAGCGGGATGTCGAGGTCGGCGTCGCGGCCCGCCACCAGGTCGCGGCCGATCTCGATGCTCGTCCCCGCTTCGAGCTCCGGGCTCTGGACGACCACGAGGCGGCCGGCGGCCCGGGCCGGCGAGGAGCTCGCAGCGGGCCGCACCGGCCGCAGCACCATGCTCTCCTGGCCGACGGCCATGTCGCGCGACGCGACCCGGATCACGCGCCAGATGAAGAGGTACAGGAGGACGACGAAGCCCACCTGGAGGAGCAGCAGGAGCTGTTTAACCAAGGCGACGCTCGAACGTGAGCCTGGTCGTGCCCACGCCGATCACGTCTCCGTTCATGAGCGACGTCTCGCCCACGCGCTGACCGTTCACCTCGGTGCCGTTCGTCGACCCCAGGTCGACCAGCGAGTAGCCCTCGCCCAGGCGGCGGATCTCGGCGTGGCGGCGGGACACGTTCGGGTCGTCGACGACGACGTCGCACCCGCTCGAGCGGCCGATGACCGTGACGCCCTGCTCGAGCGAGACGTCGCGCCCGTCCCACATCAGCACCGCCTGCTCGCGCCGCGGCGGCGGCGTGGGTTCCGGCTCCGGCTCCGGCTCGGGCTCCGGTTCGGGGGCGTAGACCATGGTCGCGCCGGTCATGGGCGCGTCCGGGATCGGGGGCATCACGGGCGGTACGTCGAGCGGCGCGGCGGGCGCCGGCGGCTCCAGGGGCACGTCGGGGACAGCGACCGTCGCGGACGGGCCGGGGCGGTCCTCCTCGCCGGCGTGGTCGGCGCCGACGGCGATGCCGAACATCCCGACGGTCAGGTCGGGCTCGGACTCGAGCGTGACGACGGGGCGCGTCGCGGTGCTGTAGCCCTCACGGCGTGCGTGCTCGACCAGGTACTCCTCGAGCTCGTTGCACATCTGCGACTCGTAGGCCGCGAACTGCTCGCGGTCGGCCGGGTTCAGGTAGACGGTGTACGTGTTCGGGACGTACACGCGGTGGATGGAGATCGTGCGGTGGTCGTCCATCTCCTTGGCCAGCTTGCGGGCCAGCTCGACGGGTTGCACCGACGATCGGAACGTGCGACCGAAGAGGCCTTCGACAAGGCCCCCGATCCTCCGTTCGATGTCGCGGAAAACGCTCACGGTGGGCAGCCGAGACGGGGTGTGCTCGGGTCAGCCGCCGCGCTCGGGATGCGGCCCGGCGACCGCCCAGACGGCGGGGATTATAGCTGTGAGGACTGCCGCGATCCCCGCACCGAGGCCCCCGCCGCCGCCCGCGAGAAGGTGCGGGATGCCGACCGCCGCGAGTCCGAAACTCACGCCCCAGAGCGCCACCGCCTGGGTCCGCCGCTCGGCCCACCAGGCGAACGGCAGGAGCACCGCGGAGACGGTCATTGCGAGGCCGGTCGCCGCCAGCGCCGGGTCGCGGGCGATCATGTGCAGGTAGGCGACGGGGCTGCTGGCGCCGGCGAGGCTCGCCGAGGCCGCTGCGGTCGCCCAGCCGCCACACAC
>JBKPMQ010000092.1:0-19805 GCA_046732235.1 Actinomycetota bacterium | reverse complement strand
GGCCGGCGGCGGCGACGGCCGCCACGCGCAAGGCCCATCATCACCGGGTGGCCCCCTGCGCGCACCGCCACGGCCACACGCGGGCGCCGGTGCGGCAGTACGGCTACCCACGGATGCAGTTCCACACGGTCGGCGACGGCGCACGCGGAGGAACGTCCTGCGCCTCCAGCAGCTGCTCACGCGGCGCGGCTACCTGCCGGTGACGTTTCACGCCTTCGGGAAGCAGCCGATGTATACGCTCGTGCCGCGGCACGGACGCTTCCAGTAGGCGCTTCGACGCGCCGCCGGAGTTGCGGTCGCAGAGGGGAGCCAGGCGTGTACTCGACCGTGACCCGCGGCGCCGTGATGTCGTTCCAGGCCGACCACGGACTCCCGATGGACGGCGTCGCCCCGGAGGCGCCCACGGCCCTCGGCACGTACCCTGTGTACCTACGGTTTACGTCGACGACGATGCGGGGCACGGAGCCGGACGGCGCGCGGTATTACGACCCGGGCGTCCCTGGGTGACCTATGCCGTATGACGCCGCCGAGACTGCGTACGGGTTGATGAATTACGGCACGCTCGTGACGGCACGAGCTGATATGTACCGGCGCGAGCGGGCCGGCCGTCGCGCCGCTCGCGCAACGGGCCGGCCGCCGCGGACGGGGCACGCGCTAGCCGAGCAGCTCGCGGATGCGCTGGTCGCGCTCCTGCACCTGGCGCACGAGCTGCTGCACGAGATCGCTGATCTGGTTGGCGAGCTTGCCGATGTCGCCGTCATGGACGCGAGCCGTCTGGCGGGTCGCGGCGGAGGAGGCGCGCGGCCTCGCCGAGGTCGAGCGCCGGCCTCGGGTCGAGCGGCGGCGGCCGCTCGAGGCGCCCTGCGAGCGGGCAGTACGATAGTAGTTCGCGGCGATCGTGCCGGGCCGGCTCGAGCGCTCCTGCGCGATCTGCGCAAACGCTTCGGTACGGCTCTTACCCTCCGCGACGAGCTCGTTCACGCGCTCGTAGACGGCGGGACCGATGGTGGCTTTACGGGGCATGCGGTCGAACCTCCTTGGGGGTCCGCCGAACCTTACATGACGCCATTGCGGGACCAGCGTCACCTCGCGATGCGTCTTCGCCTCGCATAACGTGTAGCCAAATGTCATCGAACACGTGACGTATCGCCTTGGCCTGACGCCTCGGGACCGCGATAACGTCGCCTGACGCCCTCTGGGGAGCGCGTCAGCGCTCGAGTATGGCGACCTGGCGGGCGGCCGTCGCCTCACGCGACGACGCGGTCAGCGGGACCGCGAAGCGCACGCACGTCCCCTGCCCCGGTGCCGACGTTACCGAGGCGGTGCCGCCGACGGCCCGCACGCGCTCGTGCAGCGCGTCGAGCCCAAGGTGCAGCGCGGCGCTCGAGCGTGTCCGCGCATCGACGACGTCGAACCCGAGCCCGTCGTCGCAGACCTCGGCCCTGATCGACCCGCCGCGCTCGCCAAGCGTCACGGTGATCGCGTCGGCACGCGCGTGCTTGCGCACGTTCGCGAGCGCCTCCTGCACCGATCGGTACACGAGCTCCTCGAGCGCGTGGTCGTAGCGCCCGAGCGCACCCCGCACACGCGCGCTGGCGCCCGTCTCGCGGGCGACCTGCTGTGCCAGCACGCGCACCGCGGCGACGAGGCCGTCACGCGTCAGCACTGCCGGCCGCAGCTCGAACATCAGCCGCCGGGTGCGGTCGGTCGCCTCCTCGAGCGTCGCGCGGGCCACCGACACCGCAGACTGGAGCTGGGGCGTGCCCACCCGCTGCGCGACGAGCGCGACCCGGTCCATCGCCATCAGCGACGCGATCATCACCTGGACCGTGTCGTCGTGGAGCTCGGTCGCGATCCGGCTGCGCTCCACCTCCTCGGCCTGCAGCATGCTCGCCACGACCTCGCGCCGCATCCGCTCGCTCTGGCGCAGCGCCCGGGCCGCGCGGCGCGCCTCACGACATCGGCCGGTGACGTCACGGCCGATCTCGGTCACGCCGACGACGCGGCCGGCGCCGTCGTGTACCTCGACCCGGGTCAGCCACACTTCCACGCGGCTCCCGTCCTTGCGCCACCGCACGACGTCCGTGCCCGGCTCGCGGCTGCACCCGACCACCCCCCCGAGCAGCTCGCCGAACCGGCGCCGGCGCGCGGGCGGCGCGAGCAGGCTGATCGGTCGGCCCAGGGCCTCGTCCGCGGCATAGCCGTACAGGCGCTCCGCGCCGCCGTTCCAGCCGCGGATGATGCCGCCGAGGTCGGTCGAGACGACCGCGTCGGCCATCGAGTCGACCAGGGCGGTAACCCCGGGAGGCGGAGGAGCAGGCGCGCCGGTGAGGACGCAGCTCACGGTCGGGCGCGCGCCGCCGGCGGCCGGATACAGGTTGGCGGTCGTCGCCACCGCGGCCGTCCGAATCTCGACGCCGGTCTCCGGGAAGCCGGTGGCAAGCACGCGGCCGGCCGCGGCGGCGACGGCGCGGTGCAGCTCCGGGTCGATCCCGGCCAGCGGCTCACCGACGTGCTCGGCGCCGATGGCGCCCAGCCGCCCGGCAGCGTGCACCGCGACGATGCGCTGATCGCCGTCCAGGACGACGACCCCCGCAGGCGCGGCCGGCGTGCGTGCCCACATGCCACCCGTATCCGTGCGCGAGGTCGTCACCGACAACCCCCCTTCCGGGGGGCTCGAGGAGCCCGATTTCCACCCCACACTGCGAACGCATCCTACGTAGGTCGTGGGGGGGTTCCATCCCCATATCGGGGTATTTCGGAATGCCGCCCGGCCGCACATCGGGGTCAGACCCCGAACGGAACTGCAACAGAAGCGTCGCGGCCGACGTTCGGGGTCTGACCCCGGTCAGCCCCAGACTTCCGCGGCGGTCTCGACGACCAGCTCGAGCTTGCGCATCTCGTCTGCGATCGTCAGCCGGTTTCCCTCGACCGTCGAGGAGAAGCCGCACTGGGGTGAGAGGCACAGCTGATCGATGTCGACGTAGCGTGACGCCTCGTCGATCCGGCGCTTGAGCATGTCCTTGTCCTCGAGCTGCGGCCGCTTCGTCGTGACCAGCCCGAGGACGACGCACTTGCCCGCCGGGACGAAGCGCAACGGCTCGAACCCGCCCGAGCGGTCGTCGTCGTACTCGAGGAAGAAGCCGTCCACCTCGAGATCGTTGAAGAGCGCCTCGGCGACGAACTCGTAGCTGCCCTCCGCCGCCCACATCGACTGCGCGTTCCCGCGGCACATGTGCGTCGTGACGGTCAGCCCGTCCGGCCGCTCCGCGAGCGCCCGGTTGATGTTCGCGATGTACTGCTCGTGCAGGTGCTCGGGGTCGCCGCCGATCGACGCGATGTGCTCCCGCTGGGCCGGATCGTTCACGTACGCGAGGCTCGTGTCGTCGAGCTGGAGGTACGTGCAGCCGAGCTCGTGAAGCCGGCGCACCTCGTCGGCGTATGCGGCCGTGAGGTCATCCCAGAACGACTCGATCTGCGGGTACACGCGCCGGTCGATGGCGGAGTTCCCACCCCGGTAGTGCACCATGCTCGGCGAGGGAATCGTCAGCTTCGGCGTGGCGTCACCGGCCGTGTCGAGCAGGAACGCGAACGCGTCGCCGAAGATCGTGTGCTCGATCCGCACGGGGCCGTCGACGCGCATCGCCGGCGGCGAGAAGTCGTACTCGCCCTCCTCGTTTCGGAACCTGACGTGAATCCGCTCGCCGTCGACCTGGGACACGCCGCCGAGCTGGTAGATGAAATCCATGTGCCACGACGCCCGCCGGAATTCGCCGTCGGTCGCGCTCCGCAGGCCGGCGTCGCGCTGCATCGCGACCGCCTCGCGGATGGCGTCGTCCTCGGCGCCCCGTAGCTCATCGGCGCCGATCCGGCCCTCGGCGTGGTCTGCGCGGGCCTGCATCAGCCGCGGCGGCCGCAGCAGGCTGCCGACGTGGTCGGCGCGGAACGGCGGGCGTGCGCGCGGAGCCATCGCGACCAGCATAGTCCTCGGCGGGCGGGCTCCCTGGACGCCTCCCGGACCCGGCGGGTAACATCGGCCACGCTCCCTCGCGGCGCAGCGCGGTCCACTGGTGAACTTCCTTCTGGTCATCGCCGTCGGCTACCTCCTCGGCAGCATTCCGTGGGGCCTCTGGCTGCCGCGATGGTCGAAGGGCGTCGACGTCCGCCGGCACGGGAGCGGGAACGTCGGCGCGGCCAACGTGGCGCGCGTGGCGGGCACGCGATGGGCGATCGCCGTCGCCCTCCTCGACATCTCCAAGGGCGCTGCGGCGGCACTCATCGGGCTCGCGGTGGCCGGGTCGCTCGGCGCCGTCCTCGCCGGCGCGGCCGCGATGGTGGGGCACTACCGCCCGCTGTTCCTCGGCTTCGCCCAGGGCGGCAAGTCGGTCGCGACCGGGCTGGGCGCCGCGCTCGCCGTCGCGCCGCTGCCGGCGCTGTGCGTCGCCGTCATCTGGACGGCGCTCTTCATCGCCACCCGCTATTCGAGCATCGCCTCGCTCTCGAGCTCCGTCGCGCTGCCGCTGATCGCGTTCTCGTTCGGCGCGCCGCCGCCCGTGGTCGGGTTCCTCACCGTGGCGAGCCTCGCCGTGATCGTCTTCCACCGCAAGAACGTGGTCCGGCTCATCCGTGGCACCGAGAACCGCTTCGGCTTCTCGCGCCGGCCGTGGGACTGGCGCACCCCGCGGACGCCCGAGGCGCCGCCGCCTACCTGACCTGCGATAGCCGATAGGCGCGGTGCAGCAGCGCGAGCGGGTGAACGGCCGGGACGCCCGTGGCCCTGGCGATGTGCCAGCGGCACGTCCCGGAGTCGCAGGCCGTGCAGTCTGCCCCCGCGTCCGCGATGTCGGAGAAGAGGCTCGCACCGACCTCCATCGCGATCGGGTACTTCTCCCGCTTCAGCCCGTAGGTACCGGCGACGCCGCAGCACTCCCGCTCGGTTTCGATCGCCTCGAGCCCCGGCACCTGCGTCTCGATCACGGGGAAGCCCCCGGCTCGACCCAGTCGAAGGTCCGCGTGACCGCCTTCTTCCACATCCGGTACTCGCGGTCGCGGCGGTCGGCGTCCATCCGCGGCGTCCATTCCCGATCCGCCTCCCAGTTCGCACGCAGCTCGTCGAGCTCGCCCCAGAACCCCACCGCCAGGCCCGCGGCGTAGGCGGCGCCGAGCGACGTCGTCTCGGCGACCTTGGGGCGGATGACGGGCACGTCCAGGATGTCGGCCTGGAACTGCATCAGGAGGTCGTTCCCGACCATGCCGCCGTCCACCTTGAGCGACTCGAGCGCGACGCCCGAATCGGCGTTCATCGCGTCGACGACCTCCTTCGTCTGGAACGCCGTCGCCTCGAGCACGGCCCGGGCCAGGTGGCCGCGGTTCACGTAGCGGGTGAGGCCGACGATGGCGCCGCGGGCGTCGCTGCGCCAGTACGGCGCGAACAGGCCGGAGAACGCGGGGACGAAGTAGGCGCCGCCGTTGTCCTCGACGGTCCTCGCGAGGCCCTCGATTTCCGGGGCGCTGGTGAAGAGCCCGAGGTTGTCGCGCAGCCACTGCACGAGCGATCCGGTCACGGCGATCGCGCCCTCCAGACAGTAGACCGCGTCCTGGTCGCCGATCTTGTAGCCGACCGTCGTCAGGAGCCCGTTCGTCGACTGCACCGGCCGGGCGCCGGTGTTCAGCAGCAGGAAGTTGCCCGTGCCGTAGGTGTTCTTGGCCTCGCCGACCGAGAAGCACGCCTGGCCGAAGACGGCCGCCTGCTGGTCGCCGAGGATCCCGGCGACGGGGACGCCGTCGAGCACGCCCCTCGCCGTCCCGTAGACGCCGCTCGAGGGCTGGATCTGGGGCAGCATCGCCCGGGGAACACCCAAGACGGCGAGAATCCCGTCGTTCCAGTCGAGGGTGGCGAGATCCATCAGCATCGTGCGGGACGCGTTGGTCGGGTCGGTTACGTGGACGCCGCCGTCCGGCCCGCCCGTCAGGTTCCAGACGAGCCACGTGTCGATGGTCCCGAAGAGGATGTCCCCGCGCTCGGCACCCTCGCGCACGCCGGGGATGTTGTCGATGATCCACGTGATCTTCGGGCCGGAGAAGTAGGTCGCGAGCGGCAGGCCGGTCGCCCCCCGGAACCGGTCCTGGCCGCCGTCACGGGCGAGCTCGTCGCAGATGCGGTCGGTGCGCGTGTCCTGCCAGACGATCGCGTTGTGCACGGGCATCCCCGTCTTGCGGTCCCAGACCACCGCCGTCTCGCGCTGGTTCGTGATGCCGACCGCGGCCAGGTCGGAGGGCTGCAGGCCGGCCCTGGCGAGGGCGCCCCGTACCACACTCTTCGTGCGCTCCCAGATCTCGACCGGCGAGTGCTCGACCCAGCCGGGCTGCGGCAAGACCTGCTCGTGCTCCTTCCGGTCGATCGAGATCACCCCGGCCGAGCGGTCGAACACCATGCAGCGGGTGCTGGTGGTTCCCTGGTCGATCGCGGCGACGTAGCTCGGCATCGGCCTCAGTTCCTACCAGATCGGAGCCGGCCCGGGTCGTCGCGGCCGTTATGGTTCCCCGGTGCCCCCCACCGCCGACCACCGTCGGGACCGCCGCAGTGGGCGGGGCCCGCGTCCGGGAGGGACGTGATCAGGCGCTCGGAAGGGTTGCTCACCGCCCTCTCGTCGGTGCGCGTGGTGGCGGTGCCCGTCGTCATGGCACTCGTGCTCGAGAACGGCGGCCGCGGTTGGGACGACGCCGCCGGCGCGCTCTTCGCCCTCGCGGCCGTGACGGACACGCTCGACGGCTACCTGGCCCGGCGCTGGGGGCTCGAGACGACGCTCGGCTCGTTCCTCGACACGACCGCCGACAAGCTGCTCACATCGGGCACGCTCGTCGCGCTCGTCTCGGTCGGGCATGCGTCGGCCTGGATCGCGATGATCATCATCGGGCGCGAGCTCCTGATCATGGGGCTGCGCGGCCTGGTGGCGGCCGACGGCGTCGTCATGAAGCCGTCGATGTGGGGCAAGCTGAAGACGAACACGCAGTTCCTCGCCATCCTGCTCGCCATCCTCCACCCGGACGTCAACGTCGGGCCGTGGCGCCTCGACGAGGTCGCCATGCTCGCCGCCGCCCTGATCACGGTCGCCTCGGCCGTCGAGTACCTCGTGCGGTTCTCCGGGTCGGTGACCGGCGCCGCGTCGAGCAACGAGCTGTGAGCCCCGTCCTCGTCACCGGCGCGACCGGATTCGTCGGCGGCGGGATCGCGAGGCGCCTGCTGGCCGACGGCCGCGAGGTGCGCGCGCTCTCGCGCCAGCCGGACGCCGCCACCGCGCTGCGGGCGCTCGGCGTCGAGATGGTCGCGGGCGACGTGCTCGCGCCCGAGACGGTCGAGCGCGCTGCCCGCGGGTGCGAGGTCGTCTACCACGCGGCGGGCGTGAACGGGTTCTGCATGCGCGATCCCGGGCCGATGCGGGCCGCGAACGTGACCGGCACCGAGAACGTGGTCGGTGCGTGCGCCCGCGCCGGCGTGCGCCGGATCGTGTACACGTCGTCGGCGGCGGTGATCGGCGAGGCCGCCGGCGTCGTCGCCACCGAGGACACGCCCCACCGGGGCTGGTTCCTGTCCGAGTACGAGCGCTCGAAGCACGACGCCGAGGCGGCGGGCGTGCGGGAGGCCGAGCGGCACGGGATGGAGCTCGTGTGCGTCAACCCCGCGTCGGTGCAGGGCCCCGGCCGCACCGGCGGCACCGCGCGGCTGATCCTCGACTACGCGAACGGGCGCCTCCGCACGCTGGTGCGCTCCCGCTTCAGCCTCGTCGACTCCGACGACTGCAGCGAGGGCCACGTGCTGGCCGAGACCCGCGGGGCGCCTGGCCGCCGCTACCTCCTGGCCGGCGTCTGCGTGACGACCGACGAGGCGGTCGCGACACTGGCCCGGGTCACGGGCATCGACCGGCGTGCGCTCCACCTCCCCCGCCCCGTCGCGCTGGCCGCGGGCGACGTGGCGGCGACGGCCGCGCGGGTGCGTGGTCGCCGTCCGCGCCTGTGCCGCGAGATGGTGGCGACGCTCCTGCACGGCCACGCCTACGACGGCTCGCGGGCCACCCGCGAGCTCGGGCTCGAGTACCGGTCGTTCGACGAGATGGTGCGGCGGACGCTCGCCTGGTACGTCGATCAGGGCCTGGTTTGATTATGCAGTCGCGCCGACTGGATCTCGGTTGACGCGCCCGGGCTCGACCGCGTCCAGGATGCCCTGGAACCAGTCGACCCGCTCCGGCGCGAGCCAGATCGCGTCGTCGCCGAGGCCGATCCGCTCCGCCCGGCCGTCGAACACGAGCTCGAGCATCGCCGTCTCCGCCGCCGTGCGGTCGGGGGCGTCGTTCCCCTCGGCGAGCAGCGCGGCGATCTCCTGGGTCGTGAGGCCGTCGGGATACTCGGCAAGGAGCTCGGCGGCATCGTCCGGTGCGTCGCGGCGCTCGAGCGCCGGATCGAGGTTCGCGATCAGGACGTCGTAGGCCGCCACCGGCTGGAAGCCGCCGGCCACAAGGCGGACGCCATCGCGCTCGAAGGTCACGGACGAGGCCGTGAAGCGGACGGAACCGTCGGTGGACGCGGTCTTGCCCTGGAGCTCGGCGGCGCTGCCGGCGGCGCGGCGGGCCTCGGCCCGGTCGCGCTCGTACGCCGCGGTCGTCTCGGCCGAGTCAAGCGCGGCGCGCAGGGCGTCGGCGTCGTGGCCCGTCGCCGCGGCCACCACGCGGGCGACGGAATCGTCGTCGTCGAGCACGAGCGGTGTCGTGAACTGGAGCAGCTGGAGCGCCCGCAGCGCGGCCCACTCGCTGCCGGGCTCGATCAGCCGCGCGGACTCGATCGCGCGGCAGGCGCGGGCGGTCGCCGAGACGCGCGCCTTCGGCCGGGGCGAGAACGGCATGCCGTAGCGACGAAAGGCCGCGTGGCTGCGGGCCGAGCGGAGAGTCGTGTAGCCGCGGTCGATGTACTGCTGGGCGCTCTCGGTGAGGCCGATCATGACGAGGCGCCAGTCGAGCTGCGAGCCGTAGCGCCAGTCGATCACGCGCAGCGCCGGGATCTCCGAGTACGCCCACGGGCACGCGGGATCGGTGAAGAGCGTGGTGTTGATCTGACCCGGCATGCGACCCCCCAAGGTGAAGCGGAACCTTCCGACGACGTACGATCGGGCGGCAGCCTAGCACCATGCTTACTTTTCGTCGGGAAGTTCGCCGGGGCTCCGGTATCCTGGTGCGATGACCGACCGGCCGCCGCTCGAGTGCTGCCCCGACCTGCGCGCGGCGTTCGACCTTCTCGGCAAGCGCTGGACGGCCCTGATCCTGGACGTGCTGGCGGCCCGGCCGGCCCACTTCTGCGAGATCCACCGGGCCATCCCGGGTCTGTCCGACCGGCTGCTGGCGGAGCGCTTGCGCGAGCTCGTCGCCGCCGGTGTGGTCTGCCGCTCGGGAGGCCCGGACGCCCGGGCGGCCTACCAGCTGACCGAGCGCGGGCGGCGGCTCCTGCCGGGCCTCGACGAGCTCCGCGGCTGGGCTCGCGGAGAGCCCGCCTTAACACCCGACAGATGATTGATCGGTAAGTCCCGTGATTGCGGTCGTGGGCGTCTGCCATCACGCAGACGCCGAGGCGCAGCCCCACCAGCCACCCGACCGACCGGCAACCGTCGTGCGTCCGGGCGCGCGAGCCTTACCGATCAACCATCTGGGCGCATGTTTGCGCGGATCGCGCGGCCGGGCTAGCCTGGCACGTTGTGCCTGTTGTCAGAGCGTCAACCGGGCGACACAGGCGAGGGCGCGCGACCGACGTCGCATTGGGTACGGCGGCACTTTCCATTGCCGCGATCTTCGCGCTCGTCCTCGGCGCCGCCGCCCCCGTCACCCGCTACTACTGGATCGAGGCGGCCGTCTGGGCCGCCGCCGTCATCACGGCCGGGACCGTCGCCGCAGTCGCCGCCGCCCGGATCTACGACCAGCGGGCCCACGCGGAGCGGCTCGTCCACCTCCAGTCGGCGGTCGCACGGGCGCTCGCATCGGCGGCGACCCTCGAGGAGACGACGAACGCGATGCTGCGGGCGGTGGGCGACTCGCTCGGCCTCGGCCTCGCCGTCGCCTGGCGGGTGGATCCCCGCGACCAGCGGCTGCGCTACGTCGGCAGCTGGTCGGCGCCGCACATCGATGCGGAGCCGTTCCGCACCGACTCCGAGGGCGTCGAGTTCGAGCGCGGCCAGGGCGTCCTCGGCAGCGTGTGGGAGCGTGGCACTGTCCTCGCGACGCCGATCGACGGGGTCGCGTTCCGCCGCCAGGAGCTGCTCGAGAGTCTCGGCTTCGCCGGGGTCGTGTTCGTCCCGATCGTGCGGGAGGGCGTCGTGACCGGGGTCGTCGAATGCTTCACGGACGACATTCAGGGCGTCGACCAGCCGCTGCTCGACGTCATCGAGCAGATCGGCGGCCAGATCGGCGTCGCCTATGAGCGGGCCGAGCGCGTCCGCGAGCTGGAGGAGGAAGAGGAGCGCCGCCGGCACGTCCTCGGCGCCCTGCTCCGTGCCGAGGAGGACGCGAAGGCCCAGCTTGCGAGCGACCTCCACGACGACACGATCCAGGTCATGGTCGCCGCCCAGCTCGCGCTCGACCGGCTCGAGCGGGCGATCTCGAACGGCGACCCGGCGAAGACGCTCCCGGCCGTCGTCTCGGCGAGACAGACCATTCACGCGGCGACGGAGCGCGCCCGCCACGTCATGTTCCAGCTCCGCCCCCAGGTGCTGACCGAGCGCGGCCTGGAGGCGGCGGTGCGCGGCCTGCTCGAGGACGCCGCGGCCGACGCGGGGTTCCGGTTCGAGCTCACGAGCACCGTGGCGCGCTATCCGCGGCCCCTCGAGAACCTCTGCTACCGCGTGCTCCAGGAGGCGATCACGAACGTGCGCAAGCACGCCCGGGCGCAAACGGTGTCGGTGCGGCTGAAGCAGCACGCCGACGCGATCGTGTGCGAGGTGTCCGACGACGGCGTCGGCTTCAACCTCGACGAGGCGCTCGACCGCGACCGGATGCGCCTGCACCTCGGGCTCGAGTCGATGCGCGAGCGCATGAGCGTGGCCGGCGGGACGCTCGACATCCGCACCGCGCCGGGCCGGGGGGCGACGTTCATCTTCACGTTCCCGATCCGGGCCGTGGCGGAGCCGCGCCAGGCGCCGGTCGCGGCCGTCTAGCCCCCACACGGGCACCTGCATCGTGCGCCGATGATACGGGTTAGTCTCGCCCGGTTGGCGGATCACGAGCCGATCATCCTCGACGACGGCCGCGTGCTCCTCGAGCCTGACGTGGGCGTCCGGGTGCGCGACGGCGTGCGCCTCTCTGTCGACGTCTACCGGCCGAACCGGCCGGGGCGCTTCCCGGCGGTGCTCGAGCACATCCCCTACCGCAAGGACGATCTACGGGCGATCGAGGACCGGTCGCAGAACACGTTCCTGTGCAACGCCGGGTTCGTCTGCGTCCGGCTCGACGTGCGTGGAAGCGGCAGCTCGGGCGGCGTCGCCGAGGACGAGTACACCGAGGCCGAGCACCGCGACGGCTACGAGGTCGTCGAATGGATGGCCCGGCAGGAGTGGAGCACAGGCGGGGTTGCGTCGTGGGGCGTCTCGTACGGCGGATTCGCGTGCATCCAGCTCGCGGCGCTGCGGCCGCCGTCGCTGCGGGCGATCGCTCCGGTGTACGCGACGGACGACCGCTACACCGACGACATGCACTTCGAGGGCGGCGCGCTGAATGCGAGCAGCCTGCCCGCCTATCCGACCGAGATGATCGCGATGAACGCGCTCCCGCCCCTGGGCGACCGGGACGCCGCCTTCGACGAGGCCTGGCTTCGGCGCATCGAGGAGACGCCGCCGTGGGTGGTCGCCTGGGTGCGGGAGCAGCTCGACGGCCCGTACTGGCGCAACGGCTCGCTGCGACCGGACTACGCCCGGATCGCCTGCCCGGTGCTGATCGTGGCGGGGTGGCGGGACGGCTACCGGACGGCGGCGGCCCGGATGGCCCGGGAGCTGCGGGCGCCGTGGGAGATCCTGGCCGGGCCGTGGGCGCACGTCCTGCCCGACCGCGGCCGGCCCGGGCCGCGCTACCCCTTCCTGGCCGAGATGGCGCGCTTCTTCCACCGCCACCTCGACGGCGGGCCGGTAGACGGCAGCGACCGGCCGAGGTCGGTGCTCTGGATCGGCGCCCGCGTGACGCCGGCGCGGCCGCACGAGTCCGTCGCCGGCGAGTGGCTCGCGAGCGCCTCATGGCCGGAGGGCGCAGCGGAGATGACGCTCACGATCGGGCAGCCCTCGGTGGCGCCGGCGAGCGTCACCGTCGGCGTGATGACCGGGCAGTGGTGCCCGCCCCCGCCGCACCACGGCCAGTTCCTCGACCAGCGCCGCGACGACGCGCGCAGCGCCTGCTTCGACACCGAGCCGCTGGGCGAGGCGGTCGCGGTCGTCGGGATCCCGGTCGTCCGCTTCACCATCCGCCATCCCGGCCCGGGGGCGATCGTCTCGGTGCGGGTGAACGACGTCGCCGCGGACGGGTCGTCGGCGCCGGTGACGCGCGGCGCGGTGCGGATCGACCCGCGCGGCGAGACGGCGGTCGAGGTGCCGCTCCTCGCGACCGGCTGGCGTTTCGCGCCCGGCAACCGCATCCGGGTCGCGGTGGCGGTGAACGACTGGCCGCACCTGTGGCCGCTGCCCGTGCTCGCGCCGCTCGAGATCACGTCGCCGGTTGAGCTCACGCTGCCGGGCCTCCCCGCCGATGCGCGCCCGTTCGCACCGGCCGACGACCCGATGGTCGCGATCGCGCAGCCGGGCGCGCGGACGTCTGCCCGCCCCGGCTGGCGCGTGATCGACGACGGGCTGACCGGCGAGACGGGCATCGAGACGACCTTGGCCGACCGGTTCGCCATCCCCTTCGAGGGCCTGCGCTGCGAGGAGACCGGGCTGCGAATGGCGATGGCCCGCGACGACGACCCGCTCTCCGCCCGGGTCTGGGGCTACCGCCGGTTCCGCTTGCGGCGGCCCGGGCTCGACGTGGTCGCGCGGGCCGACAGCGCGTTCCGGGCGACGCCGGAGCACTTCCACCTCGACCTGCGCCTGCGCGTGACCGTCGACGGGCGGAGGTTCGCCGATCGCCGTTGGGAGGAGCGGCTGCCGCGGCTGGGGGCGTAGGTATGCCGGTCTCCGCGCAATTGGCGTCCGCCGCGAACGCCAATTGCGATGTGGAAGGCGTTTGACAGGCGCGCCGCACCGCTGTTATACGGACCGGGATGGCGAACGCGCCCAGACGTCCTGAGCCGGTCGAACCGGCGCCCGAGACGTCGGCCCCGGTCGACCCGGTCATGTTCGCCTGGCTGGTCGCGCTCGTCCTCGCGGTGATCGGCGCGGTCGTCGGCATGCTCTTTCTGTACTACCGAAGCCCGCCCTCGATCGGCCCCGCGATGGGGGTCGGCGTGTTCGCGGCCGTATTCGTGCTCGCCGCGGCAATCGAGCGCCTGCTCGAGCCGCTGAACTACTTCCGTCCCCTGGGCGGCGACACCACCGCCGACCCGCGTCTGCGCCCGCGGCGCGCGGCCATCTGCCTCGGCCTCGCGTCCGCGCTTGCGATGATCGCCTGCGGCTTCTTCGGTCTCGGCCTGCTGCACGCGTTCGGCGACACCGGCGCACCGCGCTACGTCGACGTCGTCGTCACCGGCCTCGGCATCGGCGCGGCGACGAAGCCGCTCCACGATCTGATCCTCGGGCTCGAGCGCTGGGCCCACTCGGGGGCCGGGAGCAGGCCGTAGCCCGAGCGGAGCCGATCAGCCTCGCCGGCGGCCGCGTGCTCCTCGAGCGCGACGTCGGCGTCACCGTCCGCGACGGCGTGCGCCTCTCGGTCGACGTCTACCGGCCCAACCGGCCGGGGCGCTTCCCCGCGCTGCTCGAGCACATCCCCTACCGCAAGGACGACCTGCGCGCGTCGCAGGACCGCGGTCAGAACGTGACGCTCGTCGAGGCCGGCTTCGCCTGCGTCCGTCTCGACGTGCGCGGCACGGGAAGCTCGGACGGGATCGCCGAGGACGAGTACACCGAGGCCGAGCAGCTCGACGGCGTCGAGGTGGTCGCCTGGATCGCCGAGCAGGAGTGGTGCACGGGCCGGGTCGGCGCCTGGGGCAAGTCGTACGGCGGGTTCTCGTGCATCCAGCTCGCCGCCCGCAACCCGCCGGCGCTGGGGGCGATCGCGCCCGTCTACGCGACCGACGACCGCTACACGGACGACATGCACTTCGACGGCGGCGCGCTGTGCGCGTTCGAGCTCACCAACTACCCGGTCCGGATGATCGGGATGAACGCGCTTCCGCCCGGTGACGGCGACGAGGCGCGCTGGCGGGAGCGGATCGACCGGACGCCGCCGTGGGTGCTCCGCTGGGTGCGCGAGCAGCGCGACGGCCGCTACTGGCGCAACGGCTCGCTACGGCCGGACCCCGGCCGCATCCGCTGCCCCACGTTCATCGTCAGCGGCTGGCGGGACGGCTACCGCACATCGGGCCTGCGCATGGCGGAGCAGCTCGAGGCGCCGTGGCAGCTGCTCGCGGGGCCGTGGGCGCACTTCGCGCCCGACCGCGGCGTCCCGGCGCCGCGCTATCCGTTCATGGCGGAGCTGGTCCGCTTCTTCTCGACGCACCTGCGCGAAGAGCCCGCCGGCGAGCGTCCCCGCAGCGTCGTCTTCCTCGGCGAGCACGACCCGCCGTCCGTGCCCCATGCGCAGGTCAGCGGCAGCTGGTACGCCAGCGAGACATGGCCGGACGCGTGCGGCGAGATGGTGCTCCGCCTGGGCGAGCCGGCCGTCGCACCCGCGAGCGCCGCCGTCGGCGTCGCCACCGGCAACTGGTGCCCGCCGCCCCCCGCGAACGGCCTGTTCGCGGACCAGCGGGCGGACGAGGCCCGGAGCGCCTGCTTCACCGGAGAGGCGCTCACCACGCCAATTGACGTCCTCGGCGCGCCAATCGCCCGGTTCCGCATCCGGCACCCCGGGCCGCGGGCGATCGTCTCGGTGAAGCTGAACGACGTCGCCCCGGGCGGCGCGTCCGCCCCGGTCACCCGCGGCGCCGTGAATCTCGCGTGCGTCGGCGAGGCCGACGTCGAGCTGCCGCTGATGGCGACCGGCTGGCGCTTCCGGCCCGGCCATCGCATCCGCGTCGCCGTGGCGGCGAACGACTGGCCATGCCTGTGGCCGCTGCCTGCGCTGCACGAGCTCGAGGTGACGACGCCGGTGGAGCTCGTCCTGCCCGGGCTCCCCGCCGACGCCGTGCCGTACACGCCGGAGGGCGAGATCGTGACCGTGACGGCGGAGGACGCCGTCGCCCACGACCGGCCTCCGACCTGGACGATCGTGACCGACGTGATGACCGGGCGGGCCGGGATCGAGGCGTCGGACTGGACGTCCTTCGAGTTCCGCGACGAGGGGCTCCTATGCGAGGAGGGACACACATACGGCACCTCCGTGATCGACGACGATCCGCTGTCCGCCGAGGCGGAGGGGCGCACGCGCTTCCGGGTGCGGACGCGCGAGCACGACGTCGAGGCGCGGGCGAGCGGGCGCTTCCGCGCGACCGAGACGGAGTTCCTGGTCGACCTCGACCTCGAGGTGCGACGCGACGGCGAGCCGTTTCACCGCCGTCGCTGGCAGGAGCGCATCCCGCGCGACGGCTGCTGAACCGGGGTCAGACCCCGAACGGAACTGCAACGGAACCGCAACGGCCGCCGTTCGGGGGCTGACCCCGATTCCTAGGCGGAGTCGGCCGCGACCACCCAGGCAGCCGAGTCGTCCCAGTCGAGCCCGACCTCCGCGCCGCGCTCCAGCGGCGTGTCGTGGCCCGACCCGACGGCTGTCATGGCTCCCGCCGAGGCCGACCGCAACCGCAGCAGCAGCTGCGCGCCGAGGAACGCCACGTCGGTGACGTTCGCGCGCAACGGGCCGCCGTTCGCGGCTGTCCACCAGGATGTATCGCCCAGCGATAGGCTCTTCACATGGACCCACGCCCACCTGTTCCCCCCTTCACCGAGGAGACCGCGCGCCAGAAGGTGCAGGCGGCCGAGGACGCCTGGAACACGTGCGACCCGGAGCGGGTCGCAGGCGCCTACTCCCCGGACTCCGTCTGGCGCAACCGCGACGAGTTCTTCCAGGGCCGCGACGCGATCGTCGACTTCCTCCGCCGCAAGTGGTCGAAGGAGCTCTCCTACCGCCTGCGCAAGGAGCTCTGGTGCTTCCACGAGAACCGCATCTCGGTGCGCTTCGAGTACGAGAGCCACGACCCGTCCGGTCAGTGGTGGCGCAGCCACGGAAACGAGCACTGGGAGTTCGACGAGCTCGGCTACATGCGCCGCCGCGACGCCAGCATCAACGACTACCGGATCGACGAATCGGAACGCCGGATCTGGGTGGATCGCCCCTCGCCGTATAGGCCCTAGCCCAGCCTCCGCGAGCACCGGCGCCGGTTCGCCCGGCCCGCGAGCCTGCAACAATTCTGCAACAACTTTCGCCCGGCCCCCGTTCGGGGTCAGACCCCGGTTTTCAGCGCGGCGCGGGCGCGGGCGGCGCGGACCGCGCGGGAGAGGGTCTCGATGTCGTAGGCCCCGTAGTGGCGGCGGCCGTTCACGAAGAAGGTCGGCGTCCCCGAGACACCCGAGAGGTCGGCGCCGTCGACGTCCTCGGCGATGCGGCCGCGACCGACCCGCTTGCGCATGTCGTCGGCGAAGCGGTCGGTGTCCAGCCCGAGCTGCCCGGCATAGCCGATCAGGTCGGGCAGCTTCAGCGCGCCCTGGTGGCGGAGGAGCAGGTCGTGGAGATCCCAGAATCCGCCCTGCTCGGCCGCCGCCTCGGTTGCCTCGGCGGCAACCTGGGCGTGCGGGTGGACGTCGTTCAGCGGCAGGTGGCGCCAGACGTAGCGCAGGTCGCCGAAGTCGGACAGGAGCTCGCGGATGACCGGCTCCGCCTGGCCGCAGAACGGGCACTCGAGGTCGCCGTACTCGAGCAGGGTCACCGGCGCGTCGAGCGGGCCGCGGACGTGGTCGCGATCGGGGTCGACCGGCACCGCCAGGTCGACGATCGGCCGCGCCGAGCCGAGCAGGGCGCGGAGGCGCAGCCGCTTCGGCAACCGCTCGGTGGCGCGGAAGAGCGTCCACGTCACCCCCGACGAGACCAGCGCGGCGCACAGCACGCCGAGCTTCGCCTCCTCCAGCTCGTCCCCGCGGAAGGCGAGCGTCGCGATCAGGATCGACACGGTGAACCCGATCCCCGCGACGGTCCCGCCACCCGCGACGGCGGCCCACCCGACGGGCGGCCGGAGACCGCCGCGGCTCAGGCGCGTGACGATCCATGCGCTGGTGAACACCCCGACGGGCTTCCCGACGGCGTAGCCGAACAGGATCCCGAGGGTGATCGGCGACGTGAAGGCGCGGCTGAGGAAGCCCTCCGAGATGACGATCCCGGCGTTCGCGAGGGCGAAGAGGGGCACGATGACGTAGCTCGTCCACGGGTGGTAGAGCTGCTGCAGGCGCTCGTTCGGCGAGATGGCGCTCTGAAGCCCCACCTGCGCGGAGCGGGCCAGCTCCGGCGTCGGCTGCTCGCGGAACAGCCGGAAGAGGTCGGACGCGCGCTCGAGGTCGGAGCGCTGCGCCGGGTACGCGTAGGTGAGCAGGCCCATCACGAGCCCGGCCAGGATCGGATCGATGCCCGACTTCAGGAGCGCCACCCACAGCACCACGCCGAGCGCGGCGTAGACGAGCCCGACGTGCACGCCGGCGGCCCGCACCGCCAGGATCAGGACGAGGACGCAGCCCGCGACGCCGAGGGCGGCTATCCACACGTCGCCCGTGTAGAACGTCGCGATCACGATCAGCGCGGCGACGTCGTCGACGACGACCACGGTCAGCATGAACGAGCGCAGCCGCTCCGGGAATCTCGGCCCGACCAGCGTCAGCATCCCGAGCGCGAACGCGGTGTCGGTCGACATCGCCGTCCCCCACCCGTGCGCCGACCCGTGGCCGGCGTTGACCGCCAGGTAGATCAGCACGGGTACCGCCATGCCGCCGAGCCCGGCGACGAGCGGCAGGGTGACCCGGCGCCGCTCGCGGAGCTCGCCCATGTCGAACTCCCGCCGCGCCTCGAGCCCGACCACGAAGAAGAAGAACGTCATCAGGCCGCTGTTGACCCACCCGCGCAGGTCCATCGCGATGGCGTCCCCGCCCACACGGATCGAGAGGTCCGTTTCCCAGATCGAGCCGTACGAGCCGGCGTCGGCGTTCACCCAGAGGAGGGCGGCGATCGTCGCCACGAGCAGGATCGCAGCGCTGCCGGTCTCGGTGTTCAGGAAGTCACGCAGCGGCCGCTCCAGGCTGCGTGCCCAGGCGGTGTGGCCGGAGTAGGCGACGGCGGTCGACTCGGACTCGCTCATGGCCGCGAGCGTAGATCAGCTGTCAAGCCGGGTTCGCCGCAGGCTCAGGCGTTGCCGCGGGCGAGGTCGATCAGGCGCCCCAGGATGCGCTCGCCGTCGACGCGCAGGCCGTCGTGCTCGTACTCGTTCGTGAGCCACGGCCGCAGGCCGCGGATACCGGCCGCCGTCTCCTCGGAGAGGGCGCGCTCGACGTACATGTCCTCGGCGTAGATGATCGCGGCGGCCGGCACCTCGTTGCGGGCCAGCTGGTCGGCGTCGTAGAGGCGGGGCCACTCGCGCTCGGCCAGGATGTCGGCCGCCTCCCGCAGCGGCTGCAGCGTGCCGTAGCTCTCGAACATCCACGGGTAGACGTGCTCGCCGGTGAGGAGCTCGGGGTCGTCTGCATAGGCCGCCGGAAGCAGCCGCTCGGCCGACCAGCGGGTCGCGCACCCGTCGGCGTAGCAGGCCTCGTGGATGACCGAGTAGATCGGGTTGCGGCGGAAGTCGAGCGCGCCGTCGACGTCGTGCAGGAACGCGGGCGAGTCGTGTGGGAGCTCCATGAGGTAGTGCAGCCGTTCCGCGCCCGGCCCCATCCCGAGCAGCATCCCGAGCTGGCGCAGGCGCGGCCCGGTCAGCCGGTCACCGGAGGGGAGGCGGACGTCCTCGGCCTCGAGGCGCCGGCGCAGCTCGCGCATCCGGGCCCGGTCGGCCGGGTAGCGCTCGTAATAGCGTCTGGTGCGCTCCAGCACGCGCTCGTAGGTGAGCCGGTAGACGTCGTCGGTGTGGCGGCCGACGGGGGGAAGGCCGCCGGTGAGAAACGCCTCGCGCAGGCCCTCGGGCGCAAACGAGAGGTAGGTCGTGACGCAGAACCCGCCGAAGCTCTGGCCGAGCACGCTCCAGCGCTCGACGCCGAGCTCCTTCCGGATCCACTCGGCGTCGCGGACGATCGAGTCGGCCCGGAAGTGGGCCAGGTACTCCGCCTGCTCCTGCGGGGTGCGGCCGGCCGGCGCGCCGACCGGCGTCGAGCGCCCCGTCCCGCGCTGGTCGAGCATGAGCACCCGGAACTCCTGCAGCGCCCGGTCGAGCCAGGCGGGCGAGCCGGGCCGGCGGAGCGGGCGCGGCGCCTCCGATCCCGGCCCGCCTTGGAAGTAGACGAGGAACGGCCGGTCGCGACCGTCAGGGTCGGCCACCTCGCGCGCGAAGACGGTGATGCGCTCCCCGTCCGGGCGGTCGTGGTCGAGCGGGACGTCGAACTCGTGCTCGGTGAGGACGAGGCCGGGCGCGCGGACGGTCTCTGACATCGAGGCGATTATGCACCAGAAGGGGTCTGACCCCGTCCGGTGCGCAGGCGGCGCTCGGCGCGCCGGAGGAGCCAGGCCGCGGCT